>CAZPZP010000355.1:0-5105 GCA_964591025.1 uncultured Chthonomonadaceae bacterium | reverse complement strand
CCCAGCAGAGAAATTCATTTCGCTGGTGTCGTATGGCGGAACGCTCCCAGCAGAGAAATTCATTTCGCTGGTGTCGTATGGCGGAACGCTCCCAGCAGAGGAATTCATTCCGCTGTGCCTGTGTCGGGCTTACGGATTACACCAAAATTCATCCCGTTCCGACAGCGATTGGTCGAATATCGTGAGATGGTTCAAGGCACATTCGCGCCCCCGAATGCCCTCCTCGAAAGCCTGCCACGCATCACGCCACCAGCAGGTTCCACGCCCAAAGCGGTCAATCTCAGCGTCGTTTATGATGGCGCGACCAATATGGCGACTTTTGGCTGGACACAGTCGGGCAACGCGCATTTCGACCACTATTCGGTGCGCTACTGCATCGGGGACAAGTGGGATGATGACCTCGAAGCGACGCTTAAAACGATCAGTAAGATCATGGTTCTGACCGATACCGCCGCACTTGCGACGATATTGACCCTGCCCGGAGCGGCTCTCATCGCCAAGATTTTCGTGGTGACCGATACCAATAATGAGAAGGGATCGAACGCAGTGAAGGTGAAGCGGATAGCGTAACATCAAGGGAAGCAAACACCACTTTGCGGTAAATCTCCGCCAATGGCAAAATCACATCAAGGGCTGGCAATGGCACGCTTTTGTCCAGCCCTTCATATTCACTGACCAACCCTTGAGTCGCGCTGTAGCGGGCAAAATGCAGTACAAACGGACGCGCTTGTTCGATAAGCAGATAGTCCGTCAGCGAAGGAATTTGGCGATATTCTTCGTATTTCCCCCAGCGGTCAAAATACTGTGTGGACGGCGACAGCCCTTCGATAATGACCATCAGATTCAGGATCGCAGGCGGATTGTCTGCGTTATACATCTGCTCACCGCAGACGGCGACAACACTGGGATAACAGTAGCGTGTCGTGGTTGCTCCGACCTTCATGCTTTCGACGAATGCCTCGCATTTCCGCTTGCCGAAAAGAATCTCCAAAGCCATACACGTATCACGAGCGACGCGATTATGCAGTGGCGTTGTTCCCGCCATCGCGATAATCTCGCCGTCCACGTATTCGTGGCGAAGGGGGCTGTTTCGCTCAATTTCGAGATACTCGGCGACAGTTTTGCGTTGCGGTTCGGGAGCGGGAGCGGGCAGTTCCGGTTCGGCGAAAGAGTGTGCGGCGACGCGTACCCTGTTGTTTCTGGCACGATCTCTGGCAACCGCAGAGCGTCAGCCGTTGGAAAGCCGCCACCGCGAACTGAATCCCTCGCGCAGGTGCGACGCGCCATGGGACGAATTCTGGGCAAGTTGCCGCCGCTTGCCCGCCCGGTGCAACCACGCGGAAAATCACCGGGACGGCAAAAAGGGGCAAGAGTGGCGAAGGCGACACAGTGCAAAGTCGTCTTCAAGGCGACCCAAAAGCATGATAAGAAAGTCTAAACGTCAATCAATTACGAACGATTCTCTGGTTGCGGTTTAGATACCAAAGCGGTTCGGCAACGGCGCAACCTGCGGCAGGACTTTGCGCGTTGAGGCTGCCCATCTGCTCGCCAATGCACTTACGCTGGTATTTTCGGCTTTGGCGTCGGCGGCTCCGACATTGGTCAAAATATAGCGGCGTACGACAATATAGGTCATGTTGTTCATTTTCATGACTTTGAAATCACTGGCGCGAAGCGGCGGCGACTGCGTGCGTGATAAAATTTCGACGGTTCGCGCATCCATCTTCATGCTGCGAGTCAGAGGCGTATCGTTTCCCGAACTCGCTTTCAACGGGATGATCTCGAAGCCCGACATTGCCCAAACAGTTGAGTCGTTGGACTCAATCGCAGGGATATTGCCAATCGGCAGCGATTCCTGTGCCGATGTGAAAACGGGCAGACCACCCAAGACAAGAGTCGCTCCGATTAGGGTAGAAAGTTTCATGATATTTGCTCCGGTTCTGCCGCGGGGTTGCGGCGGTTCATATTTCATGTTTGGAAGTGAACGCCCGATTGACGCAAACCCCGTCGGATAGGTTCCCGAAAGTTCGTGCCTTTGCCTTTTACCGATAATTGGTATATTCCACATCGAACGGCAGCTCTTCCATGCCTTTGATCAGTTTTTGCACCGCCTGCAAATCGTCCTTTGCTTTGGCTGTGACTCGCAGCTCTTCACCCTGTATCTGCGTATTCACTTTGAGACCGGCGGCTTTGATTGCGGCGGCGATTTTCTTGCTCTGATCGGTGGGAATGCCCTGCTTGAGCGTGATGGTTTGACGCACCGCTCCGCCCGATGCCGACTCGATTTTGCCGTATTCCAACGCTTTGAGCGAGACATTGCGCTTGGCGAGCTTGCTCCGCAGAATATCAAGCGTCAACTCTAGCTTGAACTCATCGTCGGACAACACTTTGATTTCATTGCCGTCCAAATCCCACTTGGTTTTGGAGTTGCGGAAATCGAACCGCGTGGCGACCTCGCGCTCCGCTTGATCCAGCGCGTTCTTGACCTCCGTCATCTCAACCCGCGAAACCACATCGAACGAAAATTCTTGTGCCATCGTGTGTTACTCCCCTAAATTCTGCTTGACTCGTTTGAGCAAGCCTTCCGCTGTTACCCGCAGCGAAGTTAAGGCGTCTTCCAACTGCTTCAAATCGTTGCGTGACAACGCTCCGATTTCCATTCCATTGAGAATCGGCAATATATCGATAATACGCTGCGCGTGCGGCAATATCCGCACCGGGGCGTCCTCAACGTCCAAATTGTCCAAAAAATCGCCAGCCGGATCGGAACCTTGAAAGAATTTGACAAGATGATCCGTGGGGCTGTCCATAATCTCTTTCGACTTGGCGGGCTGCTTTTTGAGTGCCTTGACGAGATTGCCTGTATCGTCACTGGAGAGTTTTTGGTCGCGAATTCTGTCCACAACCGCCGATTGCAGTTCGGGTTCCGAATTCAACTGCTTGAGATAGCGGGCGTGCTTCTCCGTGATTTGCCCATCGGAGGCACGGTTCGGGCTTGAGATCACCGCTTCTCCAATGGCTTCCGGCAAATTCAGCAAGTCGAGCAGGTAGCCGATAGAACGCTCTGCCAGTCCGAGACGTTTTGCTGTTTCGCGATTGGTCAGATTAAGCGTGGTGCGGATGTGTTCGATGGCGCGGGCTTTTTCCAGCGGCTGCAAGTCTTCGCGCTGCATATTCTCGATCAACTGTTCCGTCAATCGCTCATCGTCGGCAACCTGCTTGACGATACACGGGATCAACTCCAAGTTCGCCATTTGCGCGGCACGCCAGCGGCGTTCGCCGGTTACAAGGCGGTATTGATCGGTTCCTGACAGCGGCGAAATCGTGATGGGATTGAGTAATCCATGCTGACGAATGCTGTCTGCCAATCCGCGCAAACTCTCCTCACTATGCTGTTTGCGGGGCTGATCGGCGTCTTCTAAAATTTGGCTGAGTGCCAACAACTGAATATCCAATTTCGAGAGTCCTTCCTCACGGTTTCCTGCGACAATTCCAAAACGGCAAACACTTGTCTGCAAGATGTTGGTGCGATTATAGCGCGAGAGCGAATTCCCTGTCAATCAAAAGTAGAATTTCGCCAAATTTACTAAATTTATGATTAAAATTCTATAAAACCCCTTGACTCGAACGCAAAGTCTTGCTATAATAAAATTGGCTCTTCGTCCAAAAGAGTTAAATACAAGCCGTCTCCTGAATTGTCCCAAGGGAGCGTAGATGATGATGTTCCAAGCTCCCGTCCCCGAAGATATTCCTTCGTTATGGACGGATCGCACCAGTAAGCCGTTTGTTGGCGATTGGTTGTCTCAATCCAATGCCGACCTTGTCAATACCTATAGTCTGCCCAAAGCCCGACGCTCTCCTGTTGCGTCTTATGTCGCTCCTCGCCTCCTTGTTGTAGACGATGACGAATGGATTCGCGACGTTTTAGAGCGTCTTTTAGTACGCAGCAATTACTGCGTTGAAACGGCTTCTTCTGCCGAAGCTGCCATTGAAATTCTGCGTATCAAGCCCTTCGATATTGTCCTCTCCGATATGCTGATGACCGGCATGGACGGCATTGCTCTGATGCGCCATATCTCGCACACTCACCCTCATCTTCCGATTATCGTGATCACAGGTTGCTGTGATATGGGAACCATGCGGACAGCGATGCGTAACGGCGCGTGTGACTTCATCACCAAGCCGTTCGATATCAATGCCATTCCCATGATTGTCGAGCGAAACTTAGTGCGTGATGTTCTTGGACGAGAGAAAAAGCATATCTCGCTTCGAGACACCGTGAATGCACTTATCGCTGCCATCGAGAAAAAAGAGCCGCATACCGCTCGCCATTCTCACCGTGTCGCGCATATCAGCCTCTGTATCGCCGAACAATTGCAGCTGCCGCAAGAGGAACGCCGCAACCTTGTGCTGGCAGCCCTTGTCCATGACGTAGGCAAAATCGGTACACCCGACAGAATTCTCCAAAAGCCCGACAAACTGACGGATGAGGAATGGGAGGAGATGAAGAACCATACAGTACAGGGAGCCGAAATTGTCAGCCAAGTGAGTGAATTGGAATATGTCGCCGACATTGTGCGACACCATCACGAGCGCATTGACGGCAAGGGCTATCCTGATGGTCTCCTCGGAGAAGACATCCCGCTGCTCTCACGAGTGATTGCTGTCGCCGATTCCTACGAAGTGATGATGACTGACCGTGTTTATCGTTCCGCGTTGTCGCGAGAAGTTGCCGTTGAGCGTCTGCTCGAAGGAGCGGGAATACAATTCGACTCAGCAATTGTAGAGGTGTTTTTGCAGATTGAACCGAATGCTCTGCTCCTCTAATTAACCTCGGACTCGACCCACATTTATAGGGAAGAGAGACTGTGCCGCGATTGCTTTCGACCATCACTGGAAGTGACCGCGCTTAGGCGTCTCCGGTCTCTGTTCCCTCTTTTTTTGCCTTTGTTGTTGCATGGCGACAACAAAAACCTCCTTACGTCCAATAAACAAATCAAATAAAGATGGCACGCATTTGCGTCCGAAGGACGCTCGTCCGTGAGGACACCGAGACGAGTATTTTCAATGCCCGCTCTTGGGAATGTGCCACCTTCAAGTGATTT
>CAZPZP010000354.1:0-5105 GCA_964591025.1 uncultured Chthonomonadaceae bacterium | reverse complement strand
TACCCGACTCTTGCAAGAGGTCTATTGATCAGACGATAGTTAACTCTGTTCTGCTCTCTTGAGCGATACAAAAGCCGCACCGGAAAATTCTCCGGTGCGGCTTGGATTTTCGGTTATTGATTTTGCGGATTATTCGCCGCAAATCAGGCGATAGGTCGAATACGCTTCGCTATAAGACGCGCATTCGTGCAGACATTCCACTTTGCGCCCCGTTGCCCGCTTGCACACAAAAAACCGACTGCCTTGCTGTACCACACAATACTCTTTCGATACTAATACCCACATTGTCGCTCGCTCCCTCTATATCAAAGATCGTCTCTCGCGTTTGTTTCGTTTAAGATTGCGGCATCTTCGCGCCGCACAGGAGAGATTGTCGGCATCATCTTACCTCAAGAACGCTGTTCGTCCTGCGTGTTTTGTGCCTGTGAAGATTAAGGCAAAAACTCCGCTCTCTTGTTATAATTACGAATAAGCAGTATGAGATCGTTGATATCGTTCGCACCGTCGCCGTCACTGTCGGCATCAAGTGAATAGCCCGCATTCCCTTCGATTTTGTTGTAGTGTGCGATGAGAAGGGATAAGTCGAAGTAGTCTACTGCTCCATCTCGCGTGCTATCGCCAAGTTTGATCGTGAGGTTAGGAACAGTGGGAGGAACCGTATTCGACAGCACAATATTGCCCGGAACCAATGCCGCAAGTCCCGGCGCGGTCAACGGCTTGATGCCGATTCGATAGATTCCATCCGCCACAACTCCTGACGGCAACGCATAGACGCCGCGCTCGTCGAGAGGCACATTGGCGAAAGCGATGGCTTGGCTTTCACCTGTCGGCATTGAGTTTGCAGGAAAGACAAACACACGAACTAAGTTGCCTGTTCGATAGGGAGTCATATCCACTTTTTGCCAGCCGTCAAGAACAATTTTGCCGGAAAGAGGCGGATATTTGACAGCAATCTGTGCCTTGCGAGTATTGACGCGCCCGAACTGAATCGTCTTGGTTTGCCCTGCGGGGAGGGCATCCGTATTGCTGAAAATGGCGGTGCGTAGCGCACTGTTGTTCAGCGTAGGATTTTGCGCCCAGAGAAACGCCGCCGTTCCTGCAACCAGAGGACACGCCATCGAGGTTCCACTGGAATTACCATAGCCACCGCTTGCTGTCGTTGAGCGGACATTGACGCCGGGAGCCGCCACATGAACCCAACTGCCATGATTCGAGAATCCGGCAAACTGGTCTTGGGTGTTCGTTGCTGCCACTGCGATCACTTGCGGACACGCGGCAGGATAGAAGAGCGTACTGGTATTGCCATTGCCCGCCGCCGCGACAATCAATGCTCCGGCATTCCAGACATCCTGCGCCGCCGCATCCAAAACAGGGGAGTTACCCGGTCCGCCGAGACTCATGCTGAAGACGTTGACGCCGTGATCGAGTCCCCAATACATCGCTTCGATGAGGTCTTCATCCGTTCCATTGCCTGTCGGATCGAAAATTTTGAGCGGCATCAGTTTGAGCGCGTAGGTCTCGGAAGCCGCGCCGCCATTATAGGCAAACGCCGCGACTCCGTTATTGTTATGGGTTTCAGCATTCGCTTCTCCCGCGCAAAACGTCCCGTGTCCGTGACCGTCGGAGTTTTCTTCAATCTCGGTATTGGTGACGGCGTTATAGCCGATGATCGTGCCTTCGGAGTCTCGAAGCATCATATTCCGCAGATCGCTGTGACTGGCATTGATACCCGTATCTACGACGCCGATAATGATTTGCTTGCACGGCTTCCACGCGCTCCACGCCTGATCAATTTGCATTCGTGGAATGGCATATTGGAGGTTGGCGAGATATTCGGGGTCATCGGAGCAGATCGAGCGGCGATAATTCGGCGCGGCACACTGTACATTAGGCTGAGTGCGGAGCTGCTGCAAAGCCGCAGGGATAGTCATTCCTCGTCGCAGCGTAATTTTGACGAAAGGACTGCCTGTCGCAACGGACTTCACGGTTCCCATAGCACTCAAGCGAGATGGCGCGTTTGTGGGACGCAACCGTACCAGCACTTCCCCCGCGATCATTTGCTCACCCGAAGGGGTAGCGATAATCGGCGCGAGTGTCTTGTCGGCTCCGGCACAAACAACAAGAGAGGCGAGAGCAGACACAAAAATTCCTGCCCTCGCGCTTCGATAACGATAATTCATATTCAATTTCTCCCCAAAAAACAAAAATCCCTGAACGGCGCGGCACAGGATCAACGCATGATATCATAGCATATCACAGTCCAAAAAGTTCCGCCAAGGCGATGCCGACTCCATCTTCCGCACTTCGCAATACGACCTTGTCCGCAACGGCGATCAGCGCGGGCTTGGCGTTCCCGACGGCGACGCCCAGCCCAGCCCATTCGACCATCGGAATATCGTTGTAGCTGTCGCCAAATGCGGCGACTTGGCTCTGCGGAATCCCATAGTGTTCAGCAACAAATGCCAACGCCCGTGCTTTGCTGGCAAACGGCGAGATGAATTCGAGATATTCATCGGTAGTTTTGACGACATAAACTGTCTCGCCAAACAACTCTTTAAATTGGATCGCCAACTGGTCTGTATACTCCGGCGTGCCTACGATGAGCAGTTTTGTCGGCGAAACCCCGCGCAAAAACTCGTAGAAATCGGGGCGTATCTCCGAAGGCGATCCCGTGCGCCCCAGATAGAGCTGCAGCCAGTCGGTGTCCTCTTTGGAATACAGGCGATCCCCATAGTAATGATTCAATTGGAGGCGATTTTGTTCGCAGAAATCCATGACAATCTGCGCGGGTTCGACGGCAAGCGGAGAGTGCTGCCAGACTTCGCCCGTCCGAAAATTCTTGATCATCGCGCCATTGTACGAAATAATCGGCGTGTCCAAATCCAGCACGTCTGCATAGGGAAGGGTTGATTCGTGCATTCGCCCGGACGCGATACACACCTTGACTCCCATCGCCCGAACCTGCGCGATTGCCTCTGCATTTCGCACCGAAATAAGATGATCTGGTCCAAGAAGTGTATCGTCCAAGTCAATCGCCACCAATTTATAGGGAAGTTCGCTCATTTTTCTCTTCTTTCTGTCCTATCCTCTTGCATTCTGTGAGGCATTCTGATATGATTAGCCCTATGAACGTCCCAATGCCACAAGCCTCGAATGCTGCCGCCGTGGTGCGGAAAGGGTTGTCGTTTCGCGCCGTCCTGCTCGGACTGATTCTGGCAGTCCCCAATACCTTTTGGATTACGATTGTCGAAGTGCGCTGGTATACACTCGACGGAACCAGTCTGCCCCTTTTTATTACCCCGATTTTCTTCTTATTCTGGCTTTCGCTCTTCAATTTGGGAATAAAACGGTTCCTGCCGAAAAAAGCGTTCACCCAAAGCGAGTTGCTCACGGTGTATATTTTCCTCGTCATGGGGACGCTGATGGCGGGTCATGACCTCTTTCAGAATCTTTTTGGTTCGATTGCTCATGCGGAGCGGTTCGCCACGCCGGAAAATCGCTGGAAAGAGTTGTTTTTTCCGTTCCTGCCTTCGTTTTGGCTGGTGCGCGATCCCGATGCCATCAAAGGGTTCTATCAGGGCAGTGTCAATCCGTATGATCCGCGCTATTGGCAACCGTTCATTATGCCATTGGTTTGGTGGAGTCTGTTTATCGGTACGCTGATCGGAATTTGTCTGTGTCTCAATTTGCTGATCAAATCGCAATGGAGCGGCAATGAACGCCTGACGTTTCCGATTGTGCAGCTGCCGCTTGCCATGACCGATGACGCGCCGCACGGAGGCAAAAGTCTGTTCGCGAATAAAGCGATGTGGGCGGGGTTCGCTATCTCCGCTCTGATCGATACGTTCAACGGCTTGCATTCGCTGTATCCCTCTTTTCCCTATCTTGAAGTCGTCAAACAGTATAACGTCGGGCAGTTCATTACCTCGCCGCCTTGGAACGCGATGGGTCCGACCAATATCTCGATGTATCCGTTTGCGATTGGATTGGCCTTTTTTGTGCCACTCGATCTCTCGTTTTCGTGCTGGTTCTTTTTTGTCGCCCGCAAACTGTTTCAGGTCTTCGGAAGCGTGGCGGGATTGAATACCGACGGCAATGTTGGATTTCCCTATTTCGAGCAGCAGGCGAGCGGTGCTTGGGTAATGTGGAGTCTCACCATCGTTTGGGCGTTGCGCGGACAGTTCAAGCGGACATGGCAGGCGGCGTTTGGCAAAGAGCGGCGTCTGCTGGTCGGCGAAGAACGTTCTGAGGCGAAGGAGTATCGCGCCGCATATATCGGGCTTCTGATCGGCGTGATCGTTCTGGCGGCGTATTCCGCGAAACTGGGCTTGACGCCGTGGGTCGCGTTTCTGTTCTTCGGGCTGTATTTTCTGCTTGCACTGACGCTCACCCGCGTTCGGGCAGAACTCGGCACGCCCCATGAGATTTATTTCGTCAATCCGCGCCTCGTTCTGGTAACTCTGTTTGGAACGCAAGCCATCGGAGCGCAGTCGCTGACGATTCTTTCGGTGATGTACTGGTTCAATCGCGGCTATCGTTGCCATCCGATGCCGAACCAATTGGAAGCGATGAAGATGGGCGATGTGGCGCAAATCCGCACACGCTCGCTGATTCTGCTTCTTGTAATCGCGTTTGTGTGGGGCGCGATGCTGGTGTATTGGGCGAACCTGCACGTGACCTTTACGGAAGGCGCGACTGCCAAAGCGTCCACAGGCTTCAAGCGGTGGGTCGGCGGCGAGAGTTACGACAGATTGCAGGGGTGGATTGCGACGCCGCAACGGGTGAATGCGACGCAGTTGACGTATACTGCGGGCGGGGCAGTGATGGTATTGTTCCTGCAAGTGATGCGGCGCGGGTTTTTATGGTGGCCCTTCCATCCGGCGGGGTACGCTCTGGCGGTGAGTTTCGCGATGGATTATTTCTGGTTCTGCTTCTTCATTGCGTGGGTTGCCAAACTGCTGATCATTCGATTCGGCGGCATGAAAATGCACAACGCGGCGGTTCCGTTCTTCCTCGGTTTGGTCTTAGGCGATTATGTGATGGGATCGGTGTGGGCGTTGTATGGTCCGCTCAACGGCTTGCAGACCTACAAGATTTTCATATAG
>CAZPZP010000353.1:0-5110 GCA_964591025.1 uncultured Chthonomonadaceae bacterium | reverse complement strand
CTACGCTCCCATGGGAATTTCGTCCGCAGGACGTCTGTTTTTGAGTCGGGTACGTTTCTGTACCCGAACCCAATGACCCAATCACCTAACGACCCAATGACCTACCGCCGTTGTTTATAGACGTTGATCAGTCCGTTGGTGCTGCTGTCGTGGGTTGTCACGTCGGCGTCACCGTCGAGTTCGGGCAGAATGGCTTTGGCGAGCTGCTTGCCGAGTTCGACGCCCCACTGATCGAACGAGTTGATATTCCAAATGATGCCCTGCGTGAAAATTTTGTGTTCGTAGAGGGCAATCAGCATTCCAAGCGTGCGCGGCGTCAGTTTTTGGACAAGAATCGAGTTCGTCGGACGATTGCCCTCGAACACCTTATGCGGCAGGAGTTTTTCTAATGTGTCGCCGCTCAAGCCTTGCTTTTCCAGTTCGGTGCGGGCTTCATCGGACGTTTTGCCTTTCATCAGGGCTTCGGTTTGGGCGAAGAAATTAGAGAGCAGAATCAGGTGATGCTCGCCGATGGGATTTTGCGAAGTCACGGGCGCAATAAAGTCGGCAGGAATCAATTTGGTGCCTTGATGGATCAACTGGTAAAAGGCGTGCTGTCCGTTGGTTCCCGGCTCGCCCCAAATCACGGGACCCGTTTGATAGTCGGCGCGTTCGCCTTCCCGCGTGACAAATTTGCCATTGGATTCCATATCGCCCTGCTGAAAATAGGCGGCGAAACGGTGCAGATATTGATCATAGGGCAGAATCGCATGGGTCTCCGCGCCGTGAAAATTGTTGTACCAGACGCCGAGCAGTGCCAAAATCACGGGCAGGTTGTCCTCAAGCGGGGCATTGCAGAAATGCTCGTCCATCGCAAACGCGCCCTCTAAGAGTTCCGCAAAATTCTCGAATCCAACATAGAGCGCGATACTCAACCCAATGGCAGACCAGAGCGAGTAGCGTCCTCCCACCCAATCCTTGAACGGAAACATATTGGCGGCGTCAATACCAAACTTCGTCACCTCTTCGGTATTGGTGGAGAGCGCGGCGAAATGCTTGGCAATGGCGGATTCGTCGCCATGTGCCGCTTTGAGCAGCCACTCTTTCGCCGTAATCGCGTTGGTGATCGTCTCCTGCGTCGTGAAGGTTTTGGAGGCGACAAGAAACAGCGTGGTTTCCGGCGAACAGATTTTCAGGGCTTCGGCGATATGCGTGCCGTCTATGTTCGAGACAAAGTGAACGCTCAAATTGGGGCTTGCGTAGGACTTAAGGGCTTCCGTAACCATCACGGGACCCAAATCTGAGCCGCCGATTCCGATATTGACAATGTCGGTGATCGCCTTGCCCGTATAACCTTTCCATTCGCCGCTTCGGACTTTGTTCGAGAACGCTTCCATTTGTGCCAAAACGTCGTTGACAAACGGCATTACGTCCTCGCCATCCACTACAATTGGGCGATTGGCGCGATTGCGGAGCGCGATATGCAGAACGGCACGGTCTTCGGTGATATTGATCTTTTCACCGGCGAACATGGCGTCCCGCATGGCTTCGACATTCGCCTGTTTCGCCAAATCAAGGAGCAGCCCGAAGGTCTCCGCTGTGATGCGGTTTTTGGAGAAATCGAGCAGTATCTCGTCGAATGTGCGTGAAAACGCCGCGAATCGTTGCGGGTCTTGGGCAAACAATTCGCGAATCGTCGTGTCTTTGGTTTGTTTGTAATGCGCCGCAAGTGCATTCCATGCGGGCGAAGTCGTCAGTGAACTCATGGGGGTTGATTTCCTTATCGTTTATGTCATTTAGGCAGCAATGCTTTTACGTATAGCACGATTTCGGGCGCAAATAACGGAGCGATTTGTTCCTGCTCCGTATAATGTCTTACAAAACGATAGCCGTATCCCGATTTGGTGCTGCTCATTGGTGCCGGCTCGCGATGGACTTCCAAAACGCGGTCATTGATATTGACAATCCAATAATCGGCGATCTCTGCTTCGGCGTAGAGACCTGACTTGATGCGGCGGTCTGTATCCAGCGTCGTATCTGCAACCTCGATGATCAATGACGCGGTTGTTGGCTGCTCCTCTAAATAGGCAAAATCATCGCCTTCAACAAGGGCAATATCCGGTTCCGGCATACTGTCGGCAGTCAATGCAAGAGGCATTTGGAGGCGAACCTGATATTGATGACCGAACTGTGTGAAAAACAGGCGCATCAATCTTAGCACAACGCTGGAATGAGGGGACTTTTGCGACATTTTTTCTACAAGTTCTCCTTCAAGCAGTTCGAGCCGATCCTCTGTAGTGAAGAACCCGATTCGCACCAAATGTTCATACTCTGCTCGTGTCCAATGTTTTGGGCGCGAGGGCTGAGAAGGGGGCAACATTGCGGTTGGCATAAAATTAACTCTCCTCGGAAGCGTATTTGTCCCGCAGTGACGCGACAACGGCGGGATCGGCAAGCGTCGTCGTATCGCCCATGACGCGCCCCTCGGCAATATCACGCAAGAGTCGCCGCATGATTTTGCCGGAGCGGGTTTTCGGTAAATCTGCCGTCAAGATAATGTCGTCGGGGCGGCAAATCGCGCCGAGACGTTTGCTGACCCACTCTTTCAGTTCGGCAACGAGTACTTGGCGTGCAAACACATCGTCGTGCGCTGGAGCCATGCTTTCACGAATAATCACAAAGGCGACAGGAGCCTGACCTTTGATCTCGTGCGTTTTGCCGATAACCGCCGACTCCGCCACCGCCGGATGCTCGACCAGAACCGACTCCAATTCCATCGTACTGAGGTTATGACCCGCCACCAGCATAATATCGTCTACGCGCCCCAACAGCCAGAAATCGCCGTCAGCATCGCGAACAGCACCGTCGCCCGGAAAATACATGCCCTCGAATTTGCTCCAATAGACCTGCCGATAACGCTCTTCATCGCCCCAAATGCCGCGCAGCATGGAGGGAAACGGCTTCGTGATCACTAAAATTCCCTTGTTTCCATCCGCCACCGGATTGCCCTGTTCGTCCACAATCTCGGCGGCGATACCGGGCAGGGGACGTGTCGCGCTTCCCGGCTTGGTCGTCGTCAATCCCGGAAGCGGCGAGATCAAAATCGTACCCGTCTCCGTCTGCCACCATGTATCCACAACAGGGCAGTTTCCCTTGCCGATATGCTCGTGATACCACAGCCACGCTTCGGGATTGATCGGCTCACCGACAGAACCCAGCAGCCGCAAACTGCTCAAATCGTGCGCGGCGGGATGCTCGTCGCCCCACTTCATGCACGAACGAATCAGCGTCGGCGCGGTATAGAGTATCGTCACCTTATGCCGTTCGATCATCTCCCAAAGCCGCGCCCTGTTTACGGAAGAAGGGGAGAGAGGGAGAGGGGGAGAGGGGGAGAATTCATTTCCTGTTCCCTGTTCCCTGTTCCCTGTTCCCTCTTCGGAAGTTCCCCAATCCGGTGCGCCCTCGTACATGAGAACCGTTGCGCCGTTTGCGAGCGGACCATAAACGACGTAGGTATGCCCTGTGACCCAGCCGACATCCGCAGTACACCAATACACGTCGCCGGGTTTGATATCGAAAACGAGTTTGGTGGAACTATACGCTCCGGTGAGATAGCCGCCCGTCGTATGGAAAATGCCTTTGGGTTTGCCGGTACTGCCCGACGTATACAGAATGAACAGCGGATGCTCCGAATCGAGGGCAACGGGCAAGCATTCGTCTGCGGCGTCGGCAACCAGTTCATGCCACCAGAGATCGCGCTCAGGGTTCATGGTGATGTTCGCGGCGTCGCCAAGACGTTTGAGGACGACGACGTTTTCGATAGTCGGACAGTCGGCGACTGCCTCATCGGTGGTGTGCTTGAGCGGTACGATTTTGCCGCGCCGCCAGCATCCGTCTGCTGTCAGCACCAATTTCGCGCCGCAGTCGTTGATACGCTCTTTGAGGCTGTCGGCAGAAAATCCCCCGAACACAACGGAATGCGTCGCTCCGATGCGCGTACAGGCAAGCATCGCAACCGCCGCCTCCGGCATCATCGGCATATAGATTACGACACGATCACCCTGCGTAATTCCGAGAGTGAGTAGCACATTGGCGAAGCGTTGGACTTCAAGCCAGAGTCCGCGATAGGTTACGGTGCGGACTTCGCCGGGTTCGCTCTCCCAAATGATTGCGGGTTTGCAGCCGTGTTCCTCGATATGGCGATCTACACAGTTGTAGGAGACATTGATCTGCCCGCCCAAAAACCACTTGGTATAGGGGACTTCCCCCTCGCAGACCGTATCGAACGGGCGAAACCATGTCAGTTCATTCGCCCAATTCGCCCAATAAGTTTCGGGGTCTGCGGCGGCGCGGTCATAAATCTCAGGGTCGTGGGCATTGGCGTTTTGGGTAAACTCAGCGGACGGCGCGAACGTTTGCGTCTGCTGCCAATCGGTTCCTATCGGCGTCGAATCGGTTGCCATGGTGTCAAAAATTCTCCTCAAAGTGATGCTCTCAAACTGTGTGGAAACATTCGACATTCTGCAACGAAACTCCTGCCTCATCAGTAGCAGAGAAATGTTTGCCTCGCCACGCAAACAACTGCAAAATGTAACCTGATCTTAATACTTTAGTTTCCGGTAAAATCATGTAGACAAAATTTGCAGAAGACCATCGGGGCATTTTTCTGGTAAAGTGAAGTCGCCAAACTTTCTCTCTGAAAGGAAATTGCCTCCGATGTCTGAACCAGTTTACCGTCTCTATTCTGTCTTTTGTCAGTTGCTCACGTCAGTTCCGCTGGGAACCAACGCCGGTCTGTTCGCTCTGCTGTGAGCGTTAGTGAGCGGGCAGTTTCTGCTGTCTCGTGGTGCGGTCTTTCCTGCCCTGTCGCAGTTGAAACTCTCTCCCGACGCGGTACGCCATACCGCTGCCGCGCTGTGTTATGGACGCTTCGCCCTTGCCGATTTACTCGTCCGCTGGAACCGCCTTGTCCAAAGTGAGGGACAATTCTTTGCCAATGAGTACGAAGGCTTCCGTCCCGTCGCCTGTGATACCACCGGCTTCTATCGTCCGCACCTTGCGGGGTGTCGCAGCAAGCATTAGACCTCTTGCAAGAGTACAGCGAAATGAATTTCTCTGCTGGGGGCGTTCC
>CAZPZP010000352.1:0-5113 GCA_964591025.1 uncultured Chthonomonadaceae bacterium | reverse complement strand
CGCCGTGCCATGCTTCGCACTCAATCCCAATACAGAGCGATAACCTCGCAAACAGGGCATTTCGTCCGCAGGACGTCTGTTTTTTAGACGGGTACGTTCTTGTACTCGACGGTGAGAATACTCAATGATAATGAAATTCGGTTGGGGTTTGGGAATACTCATTTGTGCGCTGGCGTCGGCATCGGCACAGACGCCCAAAGAAATACTCACCAAATCGGCAATGGTTTATAAATCGGCGAAAACCTATCAAGCAGAATATACGCAGAATATGGACAACGACCTAATCAAAATGCAGATTGTTGGCAGGGTTAAGTCCGCAGGGGCGAAGTATCGCCTTGAAATTATCACTCGCAACAAATCTTTTACGACCCAGCAGCAGATGATCTCCGACGGCAAAACGCTCACCATTTTCATGCCTGTTATTAACCAATATAGCATCTCACCGCTCAAAGGTAGGGCAGGTGGCAATGAGCAAGGCACTCCGCTTTTTCGCATTCAGGGCGCAATGGGCAGCAAACTCAAAAGGCTTCCCGATACGGTTCTCGATGGTGTAGCGGTTTATGCTGTCGAAGCAAAATATGACGGTGGCAAAAGCACTTCCACATTCTCGATAGAGAAAAAAACCTCTCGCCTCATACGTGTCATCAATCAAGTTGCCAAAACCAAATTTGTCGAAACCTATCTCAAGCAAACCTTCGACGCGCCGATTCCATCGCAAACCTTCGTCTTTACGCCGCCTGCCGGAGCCAAACGGCTGCGATAACCACTCAAGCGATATTGAATACGAGATTTTTGTTCTTTCTCCGGGTTGAGGTATAATCGCGAAGACCGCACGCCTTGCACCGTCAATATTTTACCTTTACGGGCGTTTCGGGGAACGCGAACGCATCAAAGCGGCGCGTGACGGAACGCCCCCTCAATTGCTGGTCGGCAAAGTCCATCAGGGCGTTCCAGTCTGCCGCGTTGTGTTCGTGCTTGCCTTCGCGAAAGACAATGCCGAGTTTGTCCTCTGCCCCCAAAAATCGGAACACTTCGCGGGCGGCAATGTGGCTTTGCTGTGTGCCGTGCGGATTTGCCCAGAGGTCGCCGAGTGCTTCGGTGGTGAGAAGCGCACGCGGAGCGATCAGGGCTTTGACGGTGTGCTGATCGAAGGGTAGGCGGTCTGTGTCTCCGATGAACGCCCCGAAATCCGGCTGAAACCAGAAGGGGAAATTCTTGACAATATCGCCGATTGCCTCACTCTTTGCGGCTTGCAGACGATAGCAGCCCGCTCCGCCGCAACCGGAATTGTTCGGTGCGGTGAGGGCAATGCGTTCATCTGTAGCCCCGGCAAGCAGGGTCGCTTTGCCTCCGCGAGAATGTCCGGTCACGATGATTTTGCTCCTATCTATCTCCTTCCGCGTGAGCAGATAATCCACGACGCGATGGTACCCCCACGCCCACGCCGCAAGTCGCCCGCCCTGATAATCGGGGTAGGCGGCATAGACTCCCGCACGCTCGGCACTGTCGGGGGCGATCTCGGTTCTGTCGAACTCTGCCAGAGCATAGCCGCGCTTGACAATTTCGGCGATGATCTCTGGCTTAATCCTTCCCCAGCACAAATCGCCGCAGACAATCACGGGAAATTTCCCCTTGCCTTTCGGAACGGTGAGTAAGAGGCGGGTCTGGATCGTGTCGTTCTCGCCTATCGTGAGTCGAATCTCGGTTGGGTCGGCAGACGACTCTGTGAGAGAAACCGAAGCGGTTTCCGTGCCGATGATGCGGCTTGGCTTGGGCGGAAGTTCGCCGTATTCATGGCGTAAAATCTGGTCGAGCAGAACGCGGCGTTGGGCTTTCCATGCGCGGGGTGTCTGCACACGCTTGCCGTTTTTGGAGAGAAACGGATCGGGCAGTTCCGTGATCGCGGGCAAGGAATTGATCCTCTCCTTTGTTCCGACTTGCAGTATAGGAACAAAAAACGCCGCCAAAATTAAGGTTGACCAGAGACCGAGCATAACATACTCCTTTGACAGTAGCGGCAGATTGCTCAACCTGAGAGCGGGTACTGAAAGTACCCGCCTCGGTGTCGTTCCGACGAGCGTCCTGCGGACGCGGCACTCCACCAGTTTAGCAATCGCGCATGAAATTGATAGAGCAACGGCACACCATTTTGCCGGTGAAGTGACAACTCCCCTGCGTTTACGCAGGGGAGTTGTCACTTTCCTGTGTCTTGCATTGCCCAATGACCCAATGACCTAACGGCTCAATCACTTTTTCTGTGCCGCCACTAAACTCGGGACTGCCGCCAACGCTTCGGGGAGTTTGGAAGCGTCGCGCCCGCCCGCTTGAGCGAAGTCGGGACGCCCGCCGCCGCCGCCGCCCGTCATTTTGGCGATTTCCCGAATCAGGTTTCCGGCGTGATAGCCCTGCGCCGTCAAGTCGGGCGTCACTTTAGCGGCAAACACCACTTTGCCGTCGAAGGTCGAAGCAAGAACCACCACCGCCGATCCGAGATTTTGCGCCGTCGCTGTGGCAAGATTGAGCAGCGATTCGGGATCGGTGTTCTCAAACCCATGCACGACAACCGCCACGCCATTTACGTCCTGCGGAGTGAGTTCCGCCGCTTGTGCCGCTCCTCCCTGTGCCTTGAGTTTTTTGTTCTCCAGTTCCAATTCACGGCGTTGGGCGATCATTCGCTCTGCCGCACTGAGTACATCGTTCGGATTGGATTTGAGCAGGGAAGCGGTTTGGCGCAAGGTCTCCTCGCGCTGTATAATATAGGCGTATGCACCCGCTCCGGTCAGGGCTTCGATCCGCCGCACGCCCGCCGCGACACCGCCCTCCGAGACAATCTTGAACAAGCCAACCTGTGACGTTTGCGCCAAATGGGTTCCGCCGCAGAGTTCGAGACTGAAGCCCGGAATCTCCACCATTCGCACGCGGTCTCCGTATTTTTCGCCGAACAGTGCCATGGCTCCGCGCTCTTTGGCTTGGGCAACAGGAACATCAGTGAAAATCTGAACGGGCGTATCCGCGAGGGCTTGCGCGTTGACGCTGTCCTCGATGCGGCGCAGTTCATCGTAGGTCACGGGCTGCGTATGCGTGAAGTCGAACCGCAGACGATCCGATGCCACCAGCGAACCTTTCTGATGCACATGACCGCCCAAAATTTCGCGCAGTGCCGCTTGAAGTAAGTGCGTCGCCGTATGGTTTCGCACGATATGGCGGCGGCGTTCGGCGTCAATGGTTGCCTTGACTGCGGTTCCGGTCTTGAGCGTGCCGTCTGTGATTGTCGCTGTGTGAAGCCAATAGCCGAGCGCGTTCTTGTGCGTATCGGTAACTTGAACCGTGACGCCCTCGGCAGTCAGTGTGCCAGTATCGCCGACTTGTCCGCCCGACTCCGCATAGAACGGCGTCTTGTCCAGAACAATTTTGACGGTCTCGCCGGAATTCGCCGTATCGGTCAAGCTGCCATTCGGGGCGATAATCGCTAAAACCGTTGCGGTGTCTTCGACAGAATCATAGCCGGTGAATACCGTAGGCTCTAGCGCACTGCCCTGCCCAAAGAGAGATTCAGCACTGAGTTCGACAAAAACCTCGTCGCTGATCTGCGAACTGCCGCGACTGCGCTGCCGCTGCTCTTCCATCGCCGCATCGAAGCCGGCACGGTCTACTGCTATGCCCTGCTCTTGTACCAACTCTTCAGTGAGGCGATAGGGGAAGCCATACGTATCATGCAGGGTGAACGCTTCGCGCCCCGACAGCACTTTGCTTTGCTCAACATCGGGATCAGCAAGCAAGCGATCCAGAATTCGCATTCCGTTGTCGAGCGTGCGCCGAAACCGTTCCTCTTCGTCCTCAATGGTTTTGAGAATCAGTTCGCGGTTGGATTGGAGTTCGGTATAGAAATCGCCCATTTGCGCGATGATTTCCGGGGCGATCTCATGGAGAAACGGACGGTCAAAGCCGAGAGCCGTTTTGCCATAGCGGATCGCTCGCCGCATGATATAGCGCAGAACGTAGCCTTGCCCTTCGTTGCTCGGCAGAATTCCGTCGGCGATACAAAACACCATTGAGCGCGTATGTTCGGCGACCACGCGAAACGCGAAATCTACGGGCGACATGGTTCCCGTATATTCTTGCCCTGAAATTTGCGCGATTCGGGAAAGTGTCGGCTGGAACAGATCGGTCTGAAAAACGCTGTCTACGCCCTGAATGACACAGACAATGCGATCCAAGCCCGCGCCGGTGTCGTTGTTCTTTTTGGGCAGCGGCGTGAGAACGGGCGTGCTATCGGCGTCCTCGCTGCGGTCAAATTGGGTAAAGACGTTGTTCCAAACTTCGAGCCACTTGCCCGCATCGTCGTCAATGAGATAGCGTTCTGTCGGTGTGAGGTTGGGATCGGCGGTCATCTCTTCGAGAGGCAACACACGGTAAAAAATCTCCGTGCAAGGTCCACACGGTCCGTTTGGTCCCTCTTCGATGGCGTTTGCGGGCCAAAAGTTCTTGCTCGCTCCGAGTCGGTGAATGCGGTCTTCCGGCAGCCCCACGACGTTGTGCCAGAGATCGAACGCTTCGGTGTCGTCTTGAAACACAGTGACGCATAGCCGCTCTGAATCGATGCCGCAAACTTTGGTGAGGAACTCCCACGTCCACGGGATCACTTCCGCCTTGAAGTAATCGCCAAACGAAAAATTGCCAAGCATCTCGAAAAAGGTGCAGTGCGAGGAGTCGCCGACGCTGTCTATGTCGCCGGTGCGGAGGCATTTCTGAACGGTGATGACACGCGGGCGCGGCGGGGTGGCGGCTCCTGTAAAATAGGGCTTGAACTGCTGCATTCCTGAGCCGGTGAACAGGGTGCTTTCGTCCAAATTGCCGAGGGTGTCAATCGGAACAAGGCTGGCACTGGGCAGTTGCAGATGCCCGCGCTCCAGAAAAAAATCGAGGTATTTCTGGCGCAGTTCTCGCGCTAACATGGGTTTGGTTCTCCAGTAAAAAGAATGGTAACTCTCTTGACAGAGAATCGCCCCCACAGTATACAGCATTTTCGGGAGTGCGCGTCTCGGTTAGTAGTCAGTCCACAGGGCAAGCGCATCTAAATTCCATTCAACGATTACCAACAAATCTCAACGAT
>CAZPZP010000351.1:0-5117 GCA_964591025.1 uncultured Chthonomonadaceae bacterium | reverse complement strand
CCGTCGATTCTACCATTCATCTCTTTGTGTATCGGTTCGATTTCACGGCGACCAATGTGGCTGTGCGGCTTTATATCGATCCGACGACGGCACTTGAACCTGCAATTCCGACAGCGCAAGCATTGGGCTTGCCGGGGTTCAACTTCCAACAGGTGCGAATTGCATCGGGTGTGGCGGACTTGGTTCCGAATGTGGATTTCGATGAATTCAAAATCACCAAAGATTATGCGACGGCAGTAGGCGTGAGCCTCTCCGGGCGCGTCCTTGATTTTGGCGGTTTTGCTCCTCCTACGGGCGCGGTGGTCACTGCCACGTTCAAGAACAGTATTACGAATGCGGTTGTCGTAACTCGTACCGCCACATTGGATGCACAGGGCAATTTTGGCTTTACCTCTGTTCCTCGCGGAACTTACAACGTCGTGTTCAGCGGACGCAAAGTTCTGGGGATTGCGGTCAACAACGTCAACCTGACGAATGCGGTCAGCGGGCTGGAATTGACCTTCTTTGGAGGCGATGCCGACGGCGACAACTTCACTGATATCAGAGACCTTCTGCTTCTCATCAATGCATACAATAAGATCGCTCCTGCCCTGGAATATCTTGAATCCGCCGATTTCAATTATGATGGAGCCAACGACATCGGCGACCTCCTCATCTTGATCAACGCTTACAACCGACAAGGCGCGTTTTAGAACCTGTTGGGTCGTTGGGTCATTGGGCAATTCCCATGCCCTCTGCGATGAAATTCGCGGATGGCATTGTGTTTTTAATGACCTAACGACCCAACGACCTAATTCTGTTTCTCCGCAACAAATTGCCGCCGTTTGTCTCATACTGACTTATATGAAACCTACTCTCCTTTTCCATCTGTTCTCTGTGCTTGCTCTGTGCCTCTGTGCCTCTGTGGTGAAGATGCCTTCCGCAACCGCACAGATGCCGCGTATCACGACGCTGTTTCCCATTGGCGGCAAGTCCGGCTCCAGTGTAGAGGTCGAAATTCGGGGCGCAAATCTGAATGGAGCCGAAACGCTGCTGGTGTCCGGTGCGGGCGTGTCAGGACGTGTATTGCCGAGCGACGCCAAACCCGATGAAACCCATAAACCGCTGTGGCAAGCCAAATGTGCTGGCTGCCATGAGTTGCGTTCGCCCGCTAATCGCAGTATGACGCCCGCGCAATGGTCTGCCACCGTCGAGCGGATGATCAAAGTGCGGCAAGCCCCAATTCCCCAAGACGAAGCCGACAAAATCACGCAGTTTTTGACAAGTGCGGCACGGGCGGGGCGGGTTGCCGCGCAAATTCAGATCGCTCCCAATACGCCCGCGTCTCTTTACGAAGTGCGTATCGTGACGAGCAAAGGGCTTTCCACGGCGTCCTATTTCGAGGTTGGAACCCTGCCGGAGTATCTCGGAGCCAACGGCAAACGCGAGGAAGCCCAGCCCGTTGGACTTCCCTGTACCGCCAACGGAACGATTCTTGCCAATACGGAACGCCACTTTTATAAGTTCGCGGCAAAACAGGGACAGCGTCTGATCTTCGATATGAAGGCGTTCCGCTATAACGAACTGACCCAAACCTATTTCAACCCCGTTCTTTACCTGTATGACTCAGCGGGCAGACAGCTCGCCGAAAATCATGGATTTTCCGATCTTGATCCGCGTATCGAGTGGAATTGTCCTGCGGACGGTGAGTATACGCTTGAAGCGCGTGACTTGCTTGGGCGCGGCAATCCCGGCAGTGTCTATCGCCTGACAATAGGAACCCTGCCGTCCACTGTCGCCCCGCCGCCCGTTGTCGGACAAACCGACAATTTGCAAAATTCGCCGATGTTCTGCTACGCCCGCGATGCCAATGTCACACTGCGCCCCGGCATGACAACGCCCGTCGAAATCCATGTTGGCAAACGCGACGGCAGCGGCACAATTCATATTGAGGCGCAAGAGCTGCCGCCCGGCGTCACGGCGGAACCGCTTGTTATACCGCAAGATCGCGGCGTTGGCTTTTTGCTTCTCAAAGCGGCGTCTGACCTCAAGCCGCTCGAAAAGCCGTTTCGTCTCGTTGCCACTTTCAAGACCGACAAAGCCGAAACGCGCAACCTTGTGATTCCGCAGGAGCGTTATCGGATCAACAATGATGATCGCTTTCTCTCCCGTTCGGAAGCGATGATCGCTGTGCGCGGTCAGTCCGATTTCAGTGTCGAAATTGTCACTGGAAAGAGTGTGCGGGTGCATCCGCGTGATGCTGTCGAGGTCAAACTCAAAACTGTGCGGCGTGAGGGGTTCAAGAGTGGAATAACGTTTGTGGTTCGCAATCTGCCTTCGGGATGGACGGCAAATGCAGAAGGCATCGGGGCGGATGGTGCCGAATTGACGCTCAAGATTCGTCCCGACGGCAACAATACCAAGCCGTTTATGGAACGCGACAAGAAACTGCCGCCCGTCGTCGCCCTTATCGAAGCCATCGCAGACGATTTTCGCTTCATCGTCGGCACGCTGGAGATACGCCCCGCGCCCGTCTCCAAAAAAGATGAGGACGACGATAATTAGAGGACAAGTAATTCCGGCTCTTCGCGCAAACTTGGATGCTGAAAGGCAAGTACAATATTCGAGGGAGGTGCGATAGACACGGATGTCATCGCCGAACTCGGCAGGAAGCGCGTTCCACTAACAGCCGGTTCGCAGACGGTAGATAATCCCGTCACAGGCTTTGCGTTGGTCAATGCGGGGGCGATCCCATCCGGGAGGGCGGATAATACTCGGCAAGAACAGCGGCAAGGATTGCCCACAACGCATCGGGCAGACGCCAAATCGTTGGTAACGAAGAACGGGCAGAAGCCATCCGCTACACTCCACAAAACAGCGTTGCTTCTATTGTCGGTTACGCACCGCTTACTTTTGACAGAGATTCTTACAGATAACCATCGGCTTGCTGTGAGATACACCACTTGCTTGAGTGATTCCTGCTGGAACAATACCAACAGAGATTTTCTGAGACATTCCTATTTCGCGGCAAGAATCGCGGCAAAAGGAATGTCGGCGAGACGGTATTTCGCATGATCCTTGTAATCGAAGTGCCACCACTCATGCGCGTAGACTGTGAAGCCCTCCCCCTCCATCGCGGCACGTAAAATCTCCCGATGGCGTCTTGCCGCCGCTGATCCTTTGGCATAACCAACATGGGCGCGTTCCGAAGTCTCATCGTAATCGCTTGGCATTGAAACCGGCTTGCCCGTTCCTGCGTCGTACAAAGAGACATCCACCGCGCAACCCCGATTATGACGCGAACCGTGACTCGGATCGGCAACAAATTGCTTTTTATCATCGGGCGTCATGTCCCAGAAAAGTTTGGTGACAGACCAAGGGCGATAGGCGTCATAAACGATGAGACCATAGCCCTGTTTTGCCAGAGATTTCTGGACGCGCTTTAACGCCTGAGCCGCCGGACGCTGTAAAAACGCCCGCGCTTCGGGATAGACGGCGCGTCCGGTGAAGTTATTCGCCACTGCGTAACGTATATCGAGATGGAAGCCGGACGGGGTATGATAGAGTTCGACTAAATCGGACTTGCGAAAGCGTCCTTTTTCGGCAGGAAGCGGCGCGGCGGAACACATCGCGCCCAGAATCAACGTAAGACAGAACAGGAATGTCGCGCTCATGCGGCGGAACCTCATCTCAAAGTAAGGAGAATTGCGGCTCTTGGCTAAACCGCTTGTTTATATTGTGGACGATGAACCCGCCATTGTGCGAATCATCAGTATTAATTTGAAGATCAAAGGCTACGAGGTCAAATCTGCGTCCGACGGCAGGGAAGCACTGGCGGCATTGCAAGCGGAAACGGAACCCATCGCCTTGATTCTCTGTGACGTGATGATGCCCTATCTGGACGGTTTCGAACTCTTGGCACGACTGAAAGCCGACGAGAACTTGAAGGCGATTCCCGTTGTCATGCTGACGGCACGCTCTACCGACTCGGACGAACGCGAGGGCTTCTCACGCGGCGCAGAAGCCTATCTTGTCAAGCCTGTCGAACTGCCGCAACTCATCGAGACAGTTCAGCGTTTCGCGGGGACTGAGGAATAGAAGTGCGGGCGACCCCCAGCGAGCGAGAGTCGGCGAAGTGTCGCGGTGATTTTGCCGTTAGGGTAGAGAGTTGCGTCGAGGAGTGCGCCCGTACCGCGTCCGGCGGGTGAAAAAACGAAATTGCCGAGACTGTAGAAAATCTGCTTGCCGCGATAAACCTCCGATTTTTGGACGACGTGCGGATGATGTCCGATGACAAGGTCGGCTCCTCCGTAAACGGCAGCACGGGCGAAACTGCGCTGGCGCGGCGTAATAAGTTGACTGCCCTCCTCGCCCGCATGAAGTGAGACGATAAGAACGTCTACTTGAGATTTGGCGGCGCGGGCTTCACGGGTGATCGCTTCGACGCTTGCTATCGCGAGCGACGGCTCGGTTTTCGCTTCGGGGATCAGCGGCGGAAGCAGACCGAGATAGGCGAGAAACCCGATTCGGAGTCCGTTGCGCCGCAGAATGACAAGGCGGTGTGCCTCCGCAGAATTCGCCCCCGCCCCGACAGAATTGATGCCCAATTTCCGCACATTCTGCACGGTCTGGAGCATGGCGGCGCGTCCATAGTCCCATGTGTGATTATTGGCGGTAGAAACAACGTCGAAGCCGGTTTCGCGCAGGACGAGCAGCACACGCGGATCGGCACGAAAATTGAATTGCTTCTCGATAGGTGCGCCTATGGTGGCAACAGCACATTCGAGATTGCCGAAAGCAATATCGGCGTTTTGGAGAGTGGACTTGAGCGCGGAGAACGGATAGCCGCGCCCTTTTTGTTTCATGATGCGAGCCATCGGTTCGGCGAGATTGATGTCGCCGACAGCGACAAGGCGCACTGGCTTTTGTCCGATTTTCGGCTTGAACTTCGGCGGCAAAACGCCCTGCGCTTGTGTAGAACTGTGCATCAAGAGCAGAGCGGAAAGAAGATAGGTCATTGGGTGGTTGGGTCGTTGGGTCATTAGGTCGGTGGGTTATTGAATTGTCGCGTCCGAAGGACGCACGGCGGAACGCCCCCAGCGGAGGAATTCATTCCGCCGTGTCTTTTGTCAGGGTAC
>CAZPZP010000350.1:0-5136 GCA_964591025.1 uncultured Chthonomonadaceae bacterium | reverse complement strand
TGTTCGGCGCAACGGAACGCAAGAGCGAAGACGGTCAAGACGGGGTTAAAGCCGCCGTTAGTGACGTGCAGAGAAGTGTCTACCACAAAAAGATTGTCGTGAGCATGAACGCGCCCGTATTGGTCAGTCACAGAAGTTTCGGGTTCGCGCCCCATGCGGCAGGTTCCGGCTTGATGCTGTCCACCCGAAAGAAATAAACCCGGCGGATTGCCCCAAATTTTGACTGCACCTGTCGCTTTGACCCATTCGCGAGACTTCTCCCACATAAACCGCGCTGTTTTGACCGTTTCGGAGTGCGTTGTGCCGGACACGCGCACAACCGGAATCCCGTATTTATCGCGCACCGACGAATCGAGCGTGACGCGCCCCTCTGGTGAGGGAATATCCTGAACGGGTCCCATCACGCGCAGAAGTTTGCGATAATTCTCCCGCATCCAGCGTTTATTTTCGATGCCCCACTTCGGCACATCGGGCGGCAGACAGTTTTTCCACACAATAATTGGAAGCGTTGTCAGTTCGTCGGCAAGCATTCCGCCGCCGATAACGCCCGGATTGCCGTGACTGAATTGACACGTCGCTAAATGCGCCCCCGGACCTTGACCGTCGTAAATGTCTTCTTCCATGAGGGCATAAGTATTCGGGTAATAATGCCCCTGCAAGTTTCGCCCGACATGATCGAAGGAATTGCCAAGTCCGCGAGGGTGCATCGTCGTTGCCGAATTGAGCAGCAGACGCGCCGACTCGGTGGCTCCCGCCGACACAACCACGCTTTTGGCGCGAACGGTTTCGCGGCGCGGCGTGCCGTCCTCTTCGGTGATATAGGTGATCCCCACGACGTTGCCGCGTGAATCGGTCTCAATACGCTCCGTCATCGCAGACGTGATCAATTCGCAGTTTCCGGTTGCAAGCGCACGCGGCAACATCGTATTTTGACTGCCGTTTTTGGCGTCTGTCGGGCAAGCAAACCCGACGCAGTGATTGCACCGGATACACGCCTCGCGTCCATTATAAGGAACTGTATTGATCAGAAACGGGATGGGAAATGTGTTCCAGCCGAGTGTTTTTGCACCGTCTTGAAGTTTGCGGCTTTGGAGCGGCGGCGACTGCGCGGGCATGGGATAGCCACGCTTGCGGGGAGCCTGATGGACGTTTGCCTCGCCATTTCCGCTGACGCCGACTTCCCACTCGGCGCGATCATAATAGGGTTCGAGGTCGGCATAGGTGAGAGGCCAATCCGCGAGCGAACTGCCTTCCGGGACGCCGTATTCGGACGCCATACGGAAATCTTTCTCCAAAAATCGCCACGCCTGACCGAGATAGACCCGCGTTCCGCCGCCCACCGTCGCCGCGTTGTTCTGATAGCCGCCTTCGTGCGGTTTGATCGTTTGGGGATGACCGTTTGGCGACACGGCGACACGCGGATTGCCTTCGATGTCGGGACCGGCGTTGTGTCCATAGAGTGAAATGCGCTGATTGCGGAGATTGTCGCGCCCGACTTCGGTGAAGGACAATGCCCTGCCGCGCTCCAAGACAAGAATATGTTTCCCTGCCTCTGCCAACAGTGCGGCAACCGTGCCGCCGCCCGCGCCTGTGCCAATTATGACGGCGTCATAATGCTTCATAGGTTTGCGTGCCTTTCCGAAAACCCCGTCATTTTCCAAGAGATTGCGTCTTTGTTGCCGCCGTTGCCGGGATCACTGTAATAGCCCTCGTTGACGTGATGAATGAGCATCCGAAAGAAGGCAATCGGCGCGGTATTCCAAGCCGCGTGCGTTCGCCCCTCAGAAATCGCGTTGAGAATCGCGTCCTGCTCTGCTGTCTCAATCTCATGGAATGCCTGCGTGTAAAGGGTTTGTGCTTCCGCTTCGAGCGCGTCCAAACCGTCGCCATAAGTTGGCACGACAGGGCGCAGTTCCTTCTCAAACATTCCCGTCAGAAAGTCGCCGACTCCGGCATCCCATGCGCCGGAAAAATCGTCGGGCGGAACGATTCTGTCCATCGCCGCCCGCAAAGTATTCCATTGAAGAGAGTTGAGGTTCATAGTGAGAATCTTCCTGCGACAAACGAAAATGCCTACCGTAATGATACCCCAAGCGGCGGCGGTTCCTTGACCCGCCCTGCCTCGCCGCGCCCTGCCGCCGCTTGGGATGTCGTGGTACAATGCGCGTGGTAAGCAGACAGCATTGGTTTTCATTTTTCAGGAGAACTTCTATGACAACAACGATCAACATTCCTGACACTCTTTTCGATTCCGTAGAGCAGTTCGCGCAAAAGTGGGGCATTTCTCTCGACGAACTGTATGCCGACGCGCTTAGTCGCTACTTGAAGCAGCGAGATGATGACGCCATTACGGAACAACTCAATCGCGTGTACAGCACACACTCCAATTCGCTTGATCCTGTGATGGCGGAGATACAGGCACGGTCTTTGCCAAAGGATGAGTGGTAGATGCGATACGGAGAAATCTGGTGGGCAGATTTGGGGGAACCACGAGGCTCGGAACCCGGCTATCGTCGCCCTGTGCTGATTGTCTCGGCGGATACCTTCAATCGGAGCCGCATTCAGACAGTAGTCGTTGTCGTTTTGACCAGCAATCTCGATCAAGTGGGTTCGCCCGGCAATGTTTGGGTCACGGCGGAAGAGACGGGCTTGTCGAAAGATTCCGTGGTCAATATCTCCCAGTTTGTGACGGTAGATAAAGTCTTCCTCTCCGAATGCGTCGGCGAGTTGGAGGAGGAGAGAATGGATGAGGTGACGGAGGGATTGCGCCTTGTCTTGAACCTCTGAAACCATTATGGGACGCGAGAAGGGGAGGATTGTACTGAAAATCACGCGCCCATAAGCGGGATATACTGAACAATAACCGACTTCGGAGGAACCCGCCGCATGACATACAACAAGTTTACGATGCCACAACTGGAACAACAATACCAAATTGTGGAAACCGAGCAGGATGCCCTGTTCGCCCATGTGCCGCCCGCCACAATTTCCGATTGGCTTCGTATAACGCTGGGCAAGCAGACCGATTTTGCACTGCGAAGTGGTTCGGAGAAAGCCCGTTCCGAGTACTTGATCGCGCCCATTCTTCTGGAAATATATGAACAGGCGCAGGAGTATGCCAGTCTGTTTTCGGGCGTCGAATTCAACGTGGACAAAAAGCGCGGGCTGGCGGATTTCTGTGATTTTATCTTTATATTGGCTCCGTGTAAGATTCGGATACAGGCTCCTGTCATCTCGATTGTGGAGGCAAAAAAGGAAGATATACCGCGAGGCATTCCACAATGTCTCGCCGAATTGGTTGCGGCGCAAATCTTCAATGCAAAGGCAGAAAAACCGATAGAAACATTGTATGGCGTCGTGACGACGGGAACGGAATGGAAGTTTCTGCGCCTTCGGGGAACGGATGCGACGATTGACAGCGACATCTATTTCCTCGCAGATGTGGAAAAAATTGTCGGGATTGTACTCTCAATGCTCCAATGACGCGCAAAAATGGGGCGGCGGCAGGGCGCGGCGAGGCGGGTGGGTCGGAGAACCGTCGCCGCTTGGGGTGTCGTGGTATAATGCGGTCAGGAGGAAACCAATCATGTCTCAATTGCTGAAAGAATATGAGGGAACTTGGGAGGAAATTCTAACCCATTCCAACGAGTTGACGGGGCAAACGGTGCGCGTAATGGTGATGGAGCCGGAGAAGGAACTGCCTCTCGCCAATCAGAAGATGCTGGCGGTCTTGAATGAGATGGATAGAAACCCGTGGACGCCAGAAGAACTGCAATTTTTCGACGACTTTGAGAAGTTCCAGAAGGAGCGACGAGATCGCTTTTATTCACGCGAGGACACGCCATGATTTACCCCTCTCCTCATAGGAGAGGGGCTTTTTTACTCCTGTACTTATGGCAATTCGACTGCCTTGATATTGCGGAACGAGAGGTCGGTAGTCGGGTCGTGTCCCTGCAAACCAATGACGCCCGCGCCAAGTCGCCGCCCTTGTCGCGCACTCTCTTTGTCGGGAGCCTCATCGTCGAAGTCTACTGTCTGAAAGCCGTTGATCCAGATGGCAATGTGTTTGCCGTTGGCGATGATGGTTTTGGTGAACCATTCCTTATCACTGGGAATGACTTTGCGGGACGCCTGCCGATTATACAGTCCGCCCGTTCCGAAGTCTACGGGTTTCGTGCGGTCTTCGCCCTGCCATTGATTACGGATTTGGCTTTCGTATCCTGCCCAAAACTGTCCGGGAAGTTCGCGAAAGAACACGCCGCTGTTGAGGTGCGTTCCGTTCGAGAAAATCTCCATCTGATACACGAAATTGGCAAACTGCGCTTCAGATTGAATTTCGCCGCCGCCGTTTTTGACGTTCATCCAGCCTTCTGGCGTGACGCTGAACACGGAGGTATGACCGTCGAGAACTTTCCAGCCCGTCAAATCTTTGCCGTTGAAGAGGCTTTTCAGTGCAAGCGGGCGCAGTTTGACATTGCGGAATTTGACGGTTCCGCCCTGTCCATAATACTGTACGGCGAGAACGCCCTTGCGAAATTTGGCGTCGCGTATGTCGAGCGTTTTGGTTCCGTTGATTTTGACAACGAGATGATCGCCTTCGGCAGTGATGTGGAAATTGCTCCACTTGCCGACGGTTTTGACCTTCTTGCCCTTTTTGACGTTGTTGATGCTGCCCGTCGCCCATTCTTTATGAGCGTCGAAGATATTGACCTCATAGGAATTTGTGGGAATAATGGCGGCATCTCCAGCTTCAGGCGCACGCAGAAAAATGCCGCTGTTGGCGGTGTTGTCGATCCAGCAGTCGGCTTTAATCTCATAGTCGGCAAATGTCGAAGTGGTCGCCAGCATTCCCGCGCCGCCTTCGGCACACTGAATCATGCCCTCGGTCACCTGCCATTTGGCATCGCCGCGTGCCTTCCATCCGAACGTCGTCTCGCCATCGAATAGATTGATCCAGCCGTCCGAAATTTCTTTTGTCGTCAGCGTATTTTCTGCGGCACGCACACTGCCCGACAATCCCGCCATCAGTCCTAAAACGGGCAATATTGCTCTTAATCGCATTGGTTTTTTCTCCTTTGAATGTCTGCAAATTTCACGTCAGGATTGTTCACCAAGCCTCTGCCATATTCCTCTTAG
>CAZPZP010000349.1:0-5141 GCA_964591025.1 uncultured Chthonomonadaceae bacterium | reverse complement strand
CAGCAAGACCGCGCCGATTTCCGCCAGCACTTCCAGCGGTTCATTGAGATTGATCCAGCCGAGAACCGAGGAGCCGATCACGCAGCCCGCCGCGATCTCGCCCACGACGGCAGGAAGTTTGAGACGCCCGGCGATTTCCGCGCCGATTTGGGCGGCGACAAAGACGATAAAGAGACCCAACAGGGTATCGGTGGTGTGATGCACAGAGAAAAACCCCTTGTAACAATGCCCGCGCTCCTCGTTCTGCGCCGATTGCAATGACATTGAAACAAGACAGCGCGAGGAGTGTGAGACGTGGAGAGAAACGCTCGAAAGTGTTCAGGAAGACGAACAGAAAAAGAGGTTAAAAGCGAGCAGTCGGGTCACGCGGTGACGGCGGCACGCCACCCATGCGGGGACGCGACACCACAGGGAGGGTATCCAAGGCAAAGGGAGAGAATGAGGAAAACGTCACCCCTCTCAATCTCCAAATTGTAATACAGGATTTGCCCATGATAAACAGAGTATACCCGGCTAATGAACAAAAATCTTACCGAAGAAAGCCCTAAAACGCCCCCTGCATCTTTCTGTTATGCTGGAGGAGAACCCTCATCTGTTCTATTGATGGTCATTGACCAATGACGGATGCCAAGACAAATCCACCAAAAACCAATGAAGCAACGGCGACAAACCGCAAATTGCGAGTTGCATAAGGAACAGCCCCTTGGGCAAAGCGATGATGCCACTGCCACGGGATTGCGAAAAGACCCACGGTGGTCACCACCAGAACCCAGCCAAAAATGACAAAGAAGCCAGAAAACCGCATCTGCGGTGCGTAGAGCAAGATCGCCCCACCTGTGATGAGACGGATCACAAGCTCCAAATAGTGGGTGAAAGCAGAGCTGGCGAAACTGCCCAGAAACCGTGTGGCTCGCTCCGGTGACAGCAACAAAACCACGGCAAGTCCAATGAGATAGAGACCCGTAATCAGAACCAGTATCGAAGTGAGTAGGTTTATCATCGCCGCTTATTATCCTTCGTTCAGGTGGACTTGATATTATTTGTCTTCGTCTCCTCCCGAACCCCTGAGACCTGCAATCAGTCCCACCAGCAGCGGCTGAGGTCAGGCTTGACATCCAACTCCGTCGCCCCTTTCGAGAACTCGGTGAATGCCTCCATTGTGAGTGCGTCTATTGGTGCAGACGTTTCCAGCCCTTCGATAATAATCCGTACATCAAATCGGGCGGGGTGAACGGCGTACCCTATCGCGGTGAACATCGGGTATTTTTCCATGAAATTCAGGAATGCTTGGGCAGTGGGTGAGTCGTTTGTATTGTCACTCGGATTGAGGAAGCCCAGATCAATCAGAGAGTGCAATGCGTCCACGGAGAGATTGCTGAACGCTTCGGTTCCGCCAAACCAGTGGAGACGCCCATCGTCCCTGTGAAAACAGTCACTTTCAAAGTCTGTCACGCTCTTTGTGTCGGGTATGCCGAGGATGCGATGCCTTAAAGACCAGTCTTTCGTTTGCATGGGAGCGACTCCTTTCGTTGATATCCACCACTATACCATAAGAGGGTGACTAACCGTGACGTTTAAGGTAACAGTTCAGGGTTGTTGTAGTAAACTGCCAAAACTGTCCTCTGCCCTTCTCCTTCGAGAGTGGAGCAGAGAGCCGCGAGGCGTTTTTGAGCGAAAATTCCCACAACCCTGAACAGTTAGGGACTCGCGATAAAATAAATCTTCCAGTTCGCGAAGGCGGACTTCGCGCCTTTGTAGCAGTGACTTTAGTCGCCCGATGAGAGCAAACTTCTTCGGGAACCTCATCCCACGCTGTACCGTCCTATGATTCTAAATTCACGCAAAATTACGTATGCAATTTAGAGAAAGCATTTCTGTTGCGCTGTGCAACCGTTTAGTAATATGGCATCCTAACCTGGGTCGGCGCGTGGCTAATGAGGCACGTTGAATGGATACCTGCCTTCCATCAGTGCTTATGCCGCTGGCATCGCAATGGAGTAGCCTAACCGCCGTATTGCAGACCGTTTTCCTTCTGCATCGAGTGCAGGGAGTCTCCTGTCAGACGCCCTCTCGTGGAGAATACGGAGACATACCATGTAACGCACAGCACACACCAAAAAGGAGTTATTATGCTCAAAGAGAAATTGGCGCAATTGGTCGCCATGGAACCAACACCCCTCCCGTTCCTCAGTGTCTACATCGATTTGTCTCCGGAGTTGAAAGGCAGCCATCAGTCGGAGCGCAATCGCCAAAATCCGCCGCCCCTCAAGTCGTGGCGACGTGAAGACGAAAAGAATCCCCCAATGCAACTCTATCGGCAAGGCACAACCGTTGTGCGTGACCTTCTCCGTGAAAAAGCGCAGTTGTTCGATAGTCGTGGCGTAGAGCGTGAAAGTTTCGACGCCGATGCCGAACGCATTCTCGCCTATATGGAAGCAGACTTCGATCCCTCCATGAAAGGGCTGGTGATTTTCTCCTGTTTTGCCGCTGACATCTGGGAGGTCATCGAACTTCCCGTTCCCGTCGAGACACAGGTGATTGTTGACCGTAAGCCGTTTGTCAGTCCCCTTGCCCTTGTCGAGGATACTTATGACCGCTATGTGCTGTGCTTGGTGGACAGCCACACTGCCCGCGTCTATGTGGTCGGGTTGGGGCGCACAGAACATGAAGAGATTATTGATGGACCGACTATCAACCGTACCATGACCGGCGGGTGGTCACAGCAACGCATTCAACAGCGTATTCAGAATGCCTTCTCATCTCATATTCAGGAGGTTGCTCAACGCCTTGAGCAAATTGTTTTTGCTGAGGATATTCTCCATATCATCTTGAGCGGCGATGAGTATGTGCAAACTGAGTTTCGCAACCAACTCTCGGAGAGTGCATGGGAGCGCGTCGTGGAAATGAACCGACTGGACACGAAACTGCCTGCTCACGAAGCCATTTCACGGACATTGGAAACGATTCTGGCAGCGGAACAGGCGGATGCCCAGAACATTGCTCAGAAAGCCATTGATGCTACCCTCTCGAATGGCTTGGGGGCCGCAGGAATCGAATCCGTCGTTCAAGCGTTGCAGATAGGAGCTGTAGATACCCTCCTCCTTGACACCACATTTCAGGGCGATGGGTGGCGATGTGTTGATGATCCTTCTTTGATTGGAGAAGGTGGGCAACCGGAGCAATGTCCTGTCGGGACGGGTGCTGCGGAAGATGCCGATTTGCGAGAAGAACTCGTTGGTCTCGCTCTCAAAACCGGAGCGACTGTCGAGTTTGTGGAAGGCAATCCCCTCTTGGCGAGAGCGGGAGGCGTGGCAGCCCTATTGCGCTGGCACATCGGCGATCTTCCCAACCGAATCGAAACGGAACAATTAGAAGCCGTTTTAGTATAACCCAAGTTGAGGGCGTGTGCGGCTTAAAGTCGCACCTCCTCGAAAGGAATTCCCCAATGGCAGACCGAAATCCCTATATCCCAAGCGAACGCCGCCAAGATGTCGAGGGGCGGACTCAGATCAATGAAAACGAAGCGAATCGCCAGTTTGCTGAAAAACAAGCGAAGCTCCAACATCAAGCCCATGAGATTGCGAAGCGACAGACAACAGAAGCCGAGAACATTGACGATGGAGAAAACGCTGATATACAAAAATAGGAATTGAAAGCACGAACGCACCACCAAAGAGGGCATCTCATGACCGTTATCCCTGACCGTTTCTTCAGGGATAAGGTATCCTGTTCCAAGTCACACTCATGAAAGGGACGGATAGACTCGTGATACTACTTCTTTTTTTACTCGGATTGGCACTTTTGATTGGCGGGGCGGAGTTGCTGGTACGCGGTGCCTCGCGCCTTGCCGTTACGGTCGGCATCACACCTCTTGTCGTCGGTCTCACCGTCGTCGCCTTCGGAACGAGTGCGCCCGAACTTGCCGTCAGTGTGCGTTCGACTCTGGCGGGACAGGGCAGTTTAGCCATCGGCAACGTGGTGGGCAGCAATATTCTCAATATCCTCCTTATTCTGGGTCTGTCTGCGCTCATTTTGCCCCTAACCGTGCCGCAGCAACTCATTCGCTTCGATGTGCCTCTGATGATCGCGGCTTCCGCGCTCCTCTTTCTATTTGCCCAGGACGGTTCGATTAGTCGGAAAGAAAGCGGCTTGCTGGTAATGGGAGCGATTCTCTACATTTTCTTCACTGTCTGGCAAAGCAAGCGTGAAAGTGCCCGTGTCCAGAAGGAATACGAAGAGAACTTTGAGGTCACTCCCCGAGAGAAACAGAGTGTGCGTTACGCCCTTCTCCAATTTGTCCTGATCGCTCTCGGACTTGGGCTGCTGGTTTTGGGAGCGCACTGGCTGGTGGAAGGCGCGGTGACGTTCGCCCGAAGCTTAGGCGTCAGCGAACTCATCATCGGTTTGACCGTCATCTCAATTGGCACGTCGCTGCCGGAGATTGCGGCGACGCTGATGGCGAGTTTTCGGGGAAAGCGCGAGATCGCCGTGGGAAATGTGATCGGCAGCAATCTGTTCAATATCCTGGCGGTGGTGGGACTGACCGGACTGGTTGCTCCGCGTGGCGTCCCAGTGCCGCCCTCGGCACTGGCCTTCGATCTTCCGGTTATGGTGGCAGTCGCCGTTGTCTGTCTTCCCATCTTCTTCATTGGAGGTCGCATCAGCCGCCGAGCAGGAGGGTTGTTTTGCGGCTATTATGGGGCATATCTCCTCTTTGTCTTCCTGTCGGCAACTCATCACGTCGCGCTTCACACCTTTCACAGCGTGATGCTGTTTTTCGTTCTTCCGCTCACCGCCATCATGCTGCTGGCAATGACTGTGCAGACCATCCGAAGCAACCGACGTAGCCGCACTGCCATCGAAGTGCCTGATTAAATGGTGGATCCATCTCAACGGCTCAATCTCATTTCACCGTTTAGTGTGGTGCTACCTTAACCATTAATCGCAGGGCTGAATAGCCCCGTCATTTGAGAAAAAAGTTCTGAGTCGCAACTGCCTTACAAAGTATGACGCGCTTGTCCTTGTGCGGCGGGGTAGCCCGCCGCACGTCTGTTATTGCGTCGCAGGAGTCGCGTCGGACTTGCCGGGAGCCGCCTTGTCGAGTGCGAGATTCAGCATCAGGACGTTGACGCGGGGTTCGC
>CAZPZP010000348.1:0-5163 GCA_964591025.1 uncultured Chthonomonadaceae bacterium | reverse complement strand
ATTGACTCCCCTCTCCTCGCAGGAGAGGGGTTGGGGGTGAGGTAAAGACGCTTGTTTTTTTCGGGTACTTTCAGTACCCGGAATTTTATGCCGTTTTCCCACCTTTGCCGCCGTGCGTCTCTTGCCCGTCACCGGCGATCAGGCGACGGGTTTTGGTTCCCTTGCCGCCATGGGTCTCTTGTCCGTCGCCACCGGCAACGGTGCGAGATGCCGCATCGGTTACCGACATTGTGCCAATGAACGTCAGCACGCCGAGCGCGAGGCACGCCAAAATCGCTTTGTATTTTTTATTTAAGTTCTGCATTATTCTGTATCCTTCCCCAATTCCGTATCGAGCCAGTTCCACCACGCCACCAAATCCGCATCGCGAATCTGGAACAAAGTCTGCAAAAATTTCTCTGCCGGACAGTCCGCTATCTCGCCGTGCAGAACGGTTTCCATCACGTCGCGGGCTTCGAGATAGTAGCGGTCTTTGACGTAGGCAAGAACCAAATTGCACGCTCGCATGGGAGTTGGCTTCCGCATTGCCAGTTGGGCATAGTGCAGAGCATTCTCGATATTTTTTTCGCGATTTCGCCCCGCATCATACCATGTCAGATAAATATCTGCCGCGTTGGTCGCCGCAATATAGCGATCATCACCCGCCGTGATATTCTCCACGATGCTGAGATAGAGTTTCAAGGCGTCGCGCAGGTTGCCCGTTTGACTGAGCATAACACCCGCCTCGGTCAGTGCGGCGAAAAAGTGGTTGTCGGCATCATACGCGGCGCGATACAACCGCGCTGCCTCTTCTATTTTACCCGATTGTCGCACGCGATTCGCCTGTCGGTACAACTCCTGCGCCTCAGTGACAGTCGCTTGCGGGTTGTCGTCGAGCGAATAAGTATCCATGACGCGCATGGCTTGGCGCATTTCAGGCGAAGGCGGCGCGATATTGGCAGACCGCCCCACTTCATTAATCACGGCTTCTTCCATATCGCCGTCAATGTGAGGTGTGGCATCGGCGCGATCTGTCCATGACGATGTAAGCAGTCGCTGGAAAAGTTCGCTTTGTCGTTCTGCTGTCCATTGCTGAGAGGGGTTCGGCTTGGGACGCACGCGGCTGCTCCTCTGCTGTGCGATGAGGCGCACGAAGGGATTATCGAGTCCGCATTCCCGCCGCAGAATTTCGCTCAGAGCGGCGCGGGCGCGGTGAATGGTTTGGCGATCCTTGTCGGATTCGGGCGCGAGTTTGACGCCTTGCTCACGTTCGCGATCCCGTGCCATATCGCGCTCAAGGGCAGCAAGATAGTTCGCGGGTATCTTCTGCAATCCGTGTGCCAACGCACAGCGGAAACGGGTTCGCTCGTCCTGTTCGATCAACGCCTCTTCGGGCTGACCCTCTGTCGAGGTATCCGCCAGCGTATCGCGCAGAAGAAGGGCGGTTTCGCCTCCGGCATATCCCAGCGGCTGATCCAGCGAGACCATCGGCACATCACGCCGAATAGCCCGTTCGGTATCGCTGACAACAGAGCGAATACAGCGTGTCAGATAGGCTGCCGGATCGGGGAAAATTACTTCCAGCGACTTGGCAAATCCCAATTTGGCGAGAGGGGCTTCACTCTGATACTTCCGCACTGCGACCCGCGCCATTTTGCGGCACGACTCTTCCATCGCGACATAGCAGTCGTTGGCACTGAGGCGCGGCGGCAGGGTTCGCCCGTCATCGGTGGTGCGCGAAGTCGTGAGAAGCGTAATGGCACGCGCCCCGAAACGGCGCAAAATAATCGCGGAAGCCGACACGGGATCAACGGTTTCGGGCGTAGAGAGTATGGGATTGGGTTTGGCAGCAACGTCGAACATGGGCAGCCTCCTCCGTCGTGATTGCAGAGTCCTAAAATTCCTTATAATTCTCTCTACGTCATCGCCCCGATTTCGTGACACCTAATTTCTGAAAATTTCTGAAATTCTTTTTCGCCACGCCAAAAAGAGTTTCCTCCTTGGATATTCAGTAGGGGAGGGAATCAAATTTAGGGCAAGTGCTGGTTGTTCGAGAGTTGTTTGCTATTGTCCGGGTACAGGAACGTACCCGGCTCAAAAACAGACGTCCTGCGGACGATGAAGTTGTGAGTCGTCGGTCTTGCAAGAGGTCTATTGGCTTTTCCCTTTATAAAGCAGACACATCGGACGCACATTTTCAGGTATTCAGTTTCAACATTCATCGAGCCATCGGCAAATTCCTTCCCGGATTCAGGACAGGAAGGAGTAAAAGCAGAGACGATTCTTTTTGTGTCGGGTATCCTTAAAGGCAGAGATGACAAGCACGCCACAAAAACCTCCGGTAACGCCGCCGGACAACCCTACCCCCGCCTTTCCCACGCGGTTCAGCGTGCGGCGCAACTTCGCGACCATTTTGCTCGATGTCGCCTTTTTCGCCCTCGGCATGGCACTGCTCGACCCGAACGCCGTTCTTCCGCTTCTCATGAAAAACTTGGGTGCGTCGGGCGTACTGATCGGGGCGTTTGCGGCGGTGCGTTCCCTCAGCCTCAACGTCGTGCAGATTTTTGTGGCGTATGCTACCCATAACCGCCCGCGCCAACTGCCCATTCTGCTGTATGCCGCCACCATCACGCGCATTCCCCTTTTCGCGATGCCGTATTTTATCATGCACGCGGGCGATTCTCCGGCGGCACAGACCACTGCGAAATGGGCAGTTATCGTTATCATGGCGATCTGGGCGTTGGGCGACGGCTTAGGCTATGTGCCGTGGATGGAAATTGTCGGGCGTTCCTTCTCCGAGCGGACACGCGGCAGATTCTTCGGCGCAACACAGATTCTCTCCGGCATCGGCAGCATCGTGATCGCCGGATTTTTCACCAGCCGCATTCTCGACCCGAAATTTCTGTCGTTCCCGAAGAATTATGCCCTGTTGTCCGGCTTGTCCGCCCTCATGTTTTTTATCTCACTCGTCGGCGTTTATCTGATCAAAGAGCCGCCCGCGCCCCAAATCGATCCCAGAGCCGTCCGCCCGCCGCTCAGTGCCTATTTTCGCCGATTGCCCGTGATGATGCGCGAGAATCCGGTCTTTGAGCGGCTGGTTTATGTTCAATTGCTTGTCAGTTTTGGCAGTGCCGCGTCGCCGTTTTATGTTCTCTATGCACTACAACGCTTTAACCTCAGCGACAAATGGGGCGGAACCTATCAGATCATGCAAGCCGCCAGCATTATCCTGCTGTCACCCCTGTGGACTGCCATCAGTGAGCGGCGGGGAGCCGCGTCCGCCGTTCGCGCCGTGGTTCTCGCCCATCTTCTGACGCCGATTGCCGCCCTGACAGTCGGAAGTTTTTCGCCCGTCGCGTTCTGCCTTGTCTTCCTGCTGATGGGCGGCAGTCTCGGCTGGGGAATGTGGATCGCGTCGAGTCATTATCTGATGTCGCAAGTGGACGAAAACGAACGCCCGATTTTTATCGCCCTTGCCAATCTCGTCATCGTGCCATCCGCCCTATACCCAATTATCGGCGGGCTGTTCGTACAACAAAATAAACTGCTGCTCGTTTCCGGCGTTCCCATTCTCTTTGTCCTGACTGCCGCCGTCATTGCACTCGGCTTTATTGCCGCCCGCAAACTGCCGAACACATAAGGAACCACAGGGAACACAGGGGACACAGCGAAATGCAAATACGATCCACGAAAGAACACAAAAAGACACGAAAGCAATCCAGAATTTACAAGCAAGTCGTGTTGAATTTCCCCTGTGTCCCCTGTGTTCCCTGTGGTTCAGAATTTTAATCTTATGCCTCTTCATGCAGAACTTCATCGGCATCTCGGCGGTTCCATTGTGCCGCGCATCTTCTGGCGATTTCTCCATCGGCAGGGGCATCCGCTCGCCCTCGAATATCCCGATTATGACGATTTCGAGGCATTTCTGACGCGCCCGCGCAACAGCCTGAGCGAATTTCTCGAACTCCATACCATGATCGAGCAGGTACAGACGATCCAGACCCTGCCCTACTTTATCACCAAATTGGTGCGCGGTGCCTATGTCTTCGAGGGGCTTGTCTATCTCGAACTGCGCCATACGCCCTATTATCGCACCGATCACAAGCGCGAAGAGGGCGAGCGGATTTTGCAAATGCGCGAAGTCGTCAAAGTGATTCGGGACGCCGCGAACCTGCCCGATTATCCGCTCCGACTGCGCCAAATTTTGTGTATGCACAGCCGACTGCCGAACCATATCAATAAAGCGATCATCGAATTGGCGGCAAGGGAACGCGATACTGTGTGTGCGGTGGACTTGGCGGGTCCCGATGTGCTGTATGCAGAGCGCATTCCTGAGTTTATCGAACTGTTTCAATATGCGCGGCTTTTGGGACTGAAAACAACCTGCCATCTGTTCGAGACTGCCAATGGAGCGTATCCTGAGTTATTGCCCTATGTGGATCGCATCGGTCACGGCATCCATATTCCGCTCCAAATGCCGGAACTCTTGCCGCAGATTCGAGACCGGGGGCAGTGCCTCGAAGTCTGCCCGACTTCCTATCTCAAAACCGGAACCTTGCAGAGTCTGGAGTCGCTCCGGCGCGTGTTTGTGGAGTGCGAAAAGGCGAATGTGGACATCGCGATTTGTACCGACAATCCGGGCTTGCACAATGTCCGGCTTCCGTTCGAGTATGAAAATCTGCTGTCGCTCGATATTATTGATTTTCATACCCTGCGCCGCTGTCAGAACGCCGCATTCCGTCATGCGTTTGCGTGGCCCCACCGTGATCCGCCCGACTCGATTCTTCCCCTTCTCACGGGAAGCGGAAGCCCTGCACCCTTCACCGAACGCGGCTAAATTTGGGTATCATACTTCGGAGGAGAATTACTCATGCCGCGCAAAGATTCCATTCACGACGCTGTCAAGAACGCCCTAATCAAAGATGGTTGGACGATTCTCGATGATCCCTATCGTATTGTCTATGATGACATCGAAGTCTACGCCGATTTGCGTATTGAAAAAACAGAAAATGCCCAAACAATAAGGCGTACTCTAGTGGGTCACTTGCTTTGCTCACCGAAATAAAATTTCGGGTCTTTGAGATGCGAATGGGCTTAAAGTTATTTGCATGAGCGTGACAAATGACCCACTAAGTAGACCGGCGCAGTTCCTTCGTACAAATCCGTAGAATGATGTGGAGGGTC
>CAZPZP010000347.1:3675-5167 GCA_964591025.1 uncultured Chthonomonadaceae bacterium | reverse complement strand
ATAAAGAGACGCCCGATCCGGAGTACAACGTCGTGCGCGATATCAAAGCGTGCCAGAAAGTATTTACAGCCAGTTGGTCTCTCTGTATTACACCGCTGGATACCTGCGGTCTTATTGACCTGCATTCTGAACGCTATCAAAAATTGCTTGCGTCGAAAGACCCCATCGCCACAACCATCATCGAGAACTATCGGATATGGGAGACATTCCAAACAAAAGACCCGAATAAAGGTAATCATCGTAAACAATCTACCACTCTCTTTGATACGGTGGCAGTTTATCTTGCAGCGACGCAGGCGGGCAAACGTGAGTTTGTGACAATGGAACAACTCGGTATCCGTGTGGATGAGAAGGGGTTCACCGTGATCGACCCTGCTGCAAAGAAAATCGAGGTTGCCACTGCATGGAAAGATTTGGATGGTTTTCGCGATTATCTTGTGGAGCGGCTAACCCAATCCCAAACATAAAAAAGCAAGAGAGAGTGCTTTTTGCTCCTCTCTTGCCTCTCTCTTCGCAGTCAAATGCCGAATCTTCTCAGGGATTACATTTTCATTTTCGTGCTTGCCATTTTGCTTTTGCCGTTTCGCAATGCTGTGATCATCTGATAATGCTCTTTCAGCGTGGGAAGCGTTTTCTCTGCAAACCCTTTTACATCGGGATCACTGCACATTTTCGACGCTTTGGTAAAGTCCGCAACGTCCTTTTCGTGATCCATCACCATATGCTTGATATACGCACTGTCAAATGCCGCGCCGCTGAGTTTGGACAATCGGACAATATGCGTTTTATGTTTTGCTCCGACATCGGTGGGAAGGGTCACGCTTTTGCTCTCAGCAATAGCCTTGAGTTCTTCGTTTGCGGCGGAGTGATCCTGCACCATGTGTTGCCCGAACTTCTTCACGCTGGCTTTGGCTCCGCGCTTTGCCGCTAATTGACCTAATTGGACTTCTGCTATACCCCCGCGTGCCGCATCCATCATAAACTTTTTGTCCATTGCACTGAGGCGCATTTCAGGGCGCATTTTCATCGGTTCAATGGGTTTCGGTGTCTCGTTCTGCGCGTTCGCCGCCATCGGCATCAACGCCATGCCTAATCCCAACAATGCCAGAGGTGTTATTCGCAATTTTCGTGTTGTCATCGTGAACTCTCTTTCTTCTCTTTTCCGCTGTCAGGAGCGGAAAGGTACAAATCGGACAAACGCACTTTGACGAATGTTCCCCGATTTCTCCTCACACGATATCTTTGGCTTCTCTCCGTCTTTATGTTTAGCGGGGCGAAGCAACAAATTGCCCCCTCTGTTTCCGATACAGAGGGGGCGTTTGCCGTCATTGGTTGGTGAAACCGCTATTTCGACACAGCGGGCTTGTCGAAAAGGCGTTGCACTAAAGCGGTCAGTTCATCGAGACGTTTTTTGAGTTCCACGTTCTCGGTTCGCACCATTTGCAGAGCCTCGATCTGCTTTGGCTGTGCTTTGACGGCTTCGACCAATAGC
>CAZPZP010000347.1:2364-3575 GCA_964591025.1 uncultured Chthonomonadaceae bacterium | reverse complement strand
CGAACACGCCGTCTTGCTCCCAACTGACTAATTCCGGCATGATGCGCCCTGCTCCGTTAGAGCGGGAGCGTTTCTGCATTTGGCGTCATCGGTTTCGCCATAAAACGCCGCCATTCCCATGCAGCCCAAACCAAGAATCGAAGCGGTCAAGCCCTGTTTTCCCAGTGGGGGAACGGGTATGGTAACACTCATGGTGTGATTCTCCTTGTGGAAATTTCCTCAAGGCAGAATACACTTGCTTGCCCGATTCAGTTGCGCCGCTCTTGGAACAGCTCTTTAGCGTTTTTCGGAGGAACAAAGAGGAACTCTTCGTCCTTGACAGAGGCATTGAGAACTGTAGTGCGATGTGTCTCCTCGAAGAACAAACCACCGGGAATGGTTCGCGCCGGAGTAATGCCGTCTCCGGGCAGAGTTGTTTTCCATACGAGTTGTGCCGACGCTTTCACAAGGAAACTGCGCCGTGCGTCGATCCAAAGCGTGATCTCTTTTTTGACAAATTGAACTTTGCTTTTCGGCGGCATCATGGCTTTAAGCCAGAAGGGATTCGCCTGTGCTTGCAATTTGTAGGTCTTGTAGCCAATAACCGTTTCCGTACCGACAACTTTGAATGAGTTGGCTTCACGAATCGTGCCGTTACTAATGAGAAAGGAGACGGGACTCAGCAATTGCGTGATGCTGACACGCAAGGCATCCAGTGTTGCTTTTTCGGCGAGCGCGACGGTTTGCACAAAACCCAGAGGAGCATTCCGACGCGTGAAGATATTTTGCTTGCCTCCGTAGATCGCGAGTAAGCGTCCATCGGCATAGATTGAGATTGTGCCTTGCTGGGGGTCGACAGAACTGAAATAAAGTTTGTTCGGCTTCTTATAAACCATGATGGCACGCTGCTCATAACGTCCCGTTGTGGGGTCGATGATGGTCGCTTGTGACTCGTTGCGGATGGTGGAAGCCACGCGATACGTCGCGATCATTTTTTTGACCAACGCATCGCCATTGGGAGGCGATTGCGTCTCTCCGATTTGCAGACAGAGCAAGCCGCCCAAACATAATGCTGTACTGAGAGAGCCTTTTGCTCTTGACATCAAAATCGTCCTCCTTGCTTCGACTAATGCGAAACGTCCTGTCATTCTTCCCGATTTTCGGCAGAATCGTGCGAATCTTGAGTTTCCCTCGGATTTAATTCTACCCAAAAGAGGTACGAAACCACATGG
>CAZPZP010000347.1:0-2264 GCA_964591025.1 uncultured Chthonomonadaceae bacterium | reverse complement strand
TTCCCACATCAACTGAACAGTTACCACATCGGCAAACACACCTTTTACTGTTCGACGAAGGGGCGTTCCCAGACGGTTAGCCCCTCATTATGGGTTTCCGCGCTGCGAAAGCCACAAAGATCGTCTGCACCAAACGGAACGCCTTGTTTATTTCCCCACGATTTTGCACGCAGGACATCCCTCAGCCGGACAGCGTCCCCCGAACATCGTCAGCAGGGACAACGCCAGCCCGCCCTTCCAAAACAGCCCCATCATCACTTTTGTTTTCAGCGTTTTCATCGAAGAAACTCCTTTTGTGTGGTTGAGAAAGAGACAGTTCCTAAGCCGAAGCCACTGGAAACTGTTCCTGATGGTGATTGTAGTGGTTTGCCATCGCCTGATTCGCGCCATGCACACGTCCAACCTGCTCGGCGACGGCTGACCAATGGCTTCCCGGAATGCTGAGATACATCTCTTCATTTGGGAGACCCGTGAAGGTTCGGTTGCCTTTGCATCCGAGAGAAATCACGGCGGCTCCGGTTTGGAGCGCGAGCGGCAAAATCGCACAGCCGGGACGACCCAGCGTGTTGAAAAGTGCCGTTCCTGCGCCCGCTTGAAGAGCCGCTTCATAGAGGAGCATGGCTTGCGCGGGTTGTGCGGCGACGATAACGACACTGGGCGCAAACGGCGCATTGTCCGCCGGAGCATAAGCGATGACGGCGGGCGTCTCGCTCAGGGTGGGAATGCCCGGAACCTCGTCCATAGCGAGATAATTGTTCTCGACCATGAAGCCGATTGTCCCTTCCAGTTCGCCGGAACGCTCTGCCGGAAGGGCGATTTTATGCGTATACGCGCCCACCGCACAGTTGTAGTGATCGGCAGGGATGGTATAGAATGTCTGCCCCTCCTGCGCCATTTTCCAGAAGAAACAGCCCGCCGGGACAGCCCCGCCGCTCCACGCTTCTACCCCGTCCGGGACAGTGTCCAAAAAGCCGATGGCGACTGGCGGCTTGCTCAATCCGAGAAGTTCCTGTACATTCGTCATTTTGCGCCCGCCTCTGATTTGATGATTTCCGACATTCGCGCCATATCGATCTTTGCCGGTTCGATTTTGGCGGGGAAGAAAGACCGATCAATCAGATCGGAGAGAGGAATCTCTTTCTTAAGGAAACCCAATTCCCTGCCCATATCCCGAATTTTCAGCAGTTCCGCGTCGGTGGGATTGAGATTGCGATATGTGACGCGATCTGCCGGTTGAGTCAAGATATATTTCAGTAATTTCTCATCTTGGCGGAAGTAGGGCGCGACCAGTTTTGCCGCGTTCGCACGGTTTTGTTCTGCCCACTCGCCCGATTCGGTGATGCCGCGCACCAAATCGCGAACAACATCCGGCTTCTCCCTGATCAAATCTTCATGGACAACCAAACAGCAGGAGATATAGTTGGGCCAAATGTCTTTGGCGTAGTAGAGAACGCGCCCGTAGCCTTCCATTTCGGCTTTGCCGCAAAACGGCTCCGCGACGATAAATCCATCAATTGCTTTCGTTGCCAATGCCGCCGTCATATCCGGCGGGGGCAGCACCACGAAATTGATCTCGTCCGGCTTCACTCCCTGATCTCTCATCAGTTTGTTCATGAAGAAATTTTCGTTGCTGAACGGACTGGGAATCGCGATGGTCTTGCCGCGCAAACCGCGCAGGTCTGTTGCCGTGTCTTCTTTGCGAACGACTAACTGCGAACCGTCCCGATGCCCCAGACAACAGATTTTGATCGGTGCGCCCGCCTCACGCATTTTCATGGCAAGCGGAACCGTCAGAAACCCGGCAAGCAGTTTTTTCGTCTGCAATGCTTCGACAATCGGCGGAAACTCCGCGAACCGCAGGGCATCGAATCGGGTTCCTGTTGTGCTGGTTTTGGAAGCATAATCGGTGACAGGGCAAGTGAGATGGCAGGTCACCGGCAGAAAGGCAAGTGTCAATTCCTGTTTCTCCGCACCTTTGGGTCCCAAATGAATAATCTCTTCCGTATGGCTGCGCGGCTTATTGAGGGAACGAGCGCGTAAGAAAACGATCAGCGCGAAACAGAAAAAGACGGCACCTGCGACAAGAAGGGCTTTGGAACGATTCATGACTGCTCCTCACTTTCCATGAAAACGGACATACGTTCAATCGGGTACGACATTTGGGGTTGCGCCGACTCGCGGCTTTCCAGTCCCAACTCCGTCAGAATACAATGGACGGCATTGACCACTTCGGGGTGGGTCAGGTCACGTGGGCGGGGCAGGCT
>CAZPZP010000346.1:0-5197 GCA_964591025.1 uncultured Chthonomonadaceae bacterium | reverse complement strand
GCGTCTTGTAGTGAGGGCGGAGATATTTGATCAAGCGGCGTTCGTTGTCCATAAAGGTCGTTGGGTCACTGGGTCGTTGGGTCATTGGGCAATTCCGAAACTGACAAATGACTCCATCCACCCACGTTCTTGCTAAGGCTTTTTGCGTGCCAATTCTACAACAATTTCCGCCGTTTTGCGGCTTGCTCCCGGTTCGCCCAGTGCCGTCCGAATCTTGTGCAGTTCGTGCCGTGCCGTGCTTCTGACTTCCAAATCGTTGAGCAGTTTCAAGGCATGGTGCGCGATGGCGTCCGGCGTCGCATCTTCCTGCACCAACTCCGGCACAATGGTTTTGTCGGCGAGGATATTGGGCAAGCCGATATGCACAATCGCCCTTTTGATCCCGCGCAGACGGTACTCCAACTCCAACAGTTTCGAGCCGCGATAGAGAATCACCATCGGCGTCGTGAAAATTGTCGCTTCCAGTGTCGCTGTCCCCGAACACGTCAAAAGCACGTCGCTGTGCGCCATGACTTCGTAGGTCAAGCCCTTTGCCAAAACTGTAGGCGGCGGCAATTTGTCACTGCGAGAACGCATTCGTGCCGTATGCTGTTTGGTATATCGCTGATCACTCAACACATCGTCAGGAAGCAGTTTCCCCGCAGTTGTGACCAGCATCGGACGCTGCTGCGCCACCAATCGCTCGGCGGTTTTCGTAATCGGACGCAGAATTTTGGTTTCGGCATCGAGAGCGAACTCATGCCAGATTTCCGTGAGTTTGTCGCGCAGATGGTGATGCCCGATCAGATACTCTGCCATCATCTGCTCGGAGATATTGGGCGCGACGCCAATCACAAATTGCGCGTCAGGAACCTGCGCCGCAATCAACCGCGCCGCATCGAGCAGAGTGGGCATAAGATGGGCGACTTCCTGCTTCCTGCTGCCCGGAAGCATCCCAATAATCGGGCGCGAAGCCTCCATATCAAAATGTGCGGCAAACTCGGCGCGGGTCATTGTCGCTTTGACGCGCTCCACCAACGGATGCCCAACATAAATTGCATTCGCGCCCATTGCCTTGTATCGTTCTGCTGCCCAAGGAAACGGCGCGGCAATCACATCGGTAATTTGCGCCAATTCCGCGCCTTTGGTTCCGGTACGCCGCCATGAGCCGGGCGGAAAATCGTAGCAGACTTTTAAGCCGTACTCTTTGGCGGCACGCGCCACGCGCACATTGAACGCCCCAAAATCAATCAAAACAACGACATCGGGACGGCGTTTGCGGAGTTCACTTTTCACCTTTGGAAGCATTCGCAATACCGCCGGAACTTTGCCCAGCGACTCGATAATTCCAATCGCTCCCCATGCCGCGCTGTCCGCAAGGAGTTCTACGCCCTCCGTTTGCATCGCGCTGCTGCCCAATCCCCACAAATCCACGCCGGGACACAGTGCTTTGAGTTCGCGTGCCAATGCCCCGCCAATCAAATCCCCCGAAAGTTCTCCCGAAAAAATCGCGATATTCATGGTTTAGGTGCGAGGGAGTAAGGAGTAGGAGGTAGGGAGTAGGACAAGGCACTCTGAATCCACGAAACACACGAAAAGGAAGAAAATCAATTCACGAAAGACAATACGAAAATCAAAAGCAAGGATTCTTGAATTGTCCCCGTGTTCCCCGTGTCCCCTGTGGTTCTTATGAATTGTCCGGTTCCCTGTCCCCTGTTCCCTGTTCCCTACAAGGGTGTGGGATTGTTGCCGCGTCCGCCGTAGCCGTTGCGGGTATTGCGAATAAACTCCAGTAAGTGCTGTAATTCGGGACTCGGCGCGATCTCCTCTTCGATTGTCTCCAAAGCTTGCGAACCGTTGAGATTGGAGCGATACAGCAGTTTATAGGCTTCGCGCAGTTCGCCGCGCACCTTCGCCGTGACACCGGCGCGGCGCAAGCCGCGTACATTGACATCATAGACGCGGGCGGGGCGACCATTGGCGAGCATATAGGGCGGAATGTCCTGAACGACGCCGCTCAAGCCACCGAGCATCGCCAGCGTGCCGATGCGACAAAACTGATGAATGCCGGAAATGCCGCCGATATTGGCGTAATCCTCGATGGTGACGTGACCGCTGACTCCGACATACGACGCAAGCGTGATATGACTGCCGATTTCGCAATTATGCCCAAGATGGACATACGCCATCAGCATATTGTGACTGCCAAGCCGCGTGACTTGATTTTCGCCGGTGGCACGATGAATCGTCACACATTCCCGGATGATGTTATTGTCGCCGATCTCGACCCAGCTCTGTTCGTCCTTGAACTTGTGATCCTGCGGCGGACCACCAAGCACAGAGCCGCTGTATATCTGGCAGTCGCGCCCGATGCGAACATTGCGCTCGACAACGACGTGCGGATGAAGCACACTGCCCGCGCCGAGGGTGACATTGGGACCGACAATACTATACGGTCCCACTTCAGCAGTGGGATCGATAACGGCGGAGGGATCGATGATAGCGGTCGGATGAATGTGAGTGCGTTCAGGCAACTCAATCACGACGGTCTCCCGTGGCTGCCAGCGCGGGGGTAGGGGTGTTGCGTCCGTGATGGGGTGCGGGAATGATGGTGCGGGGTGTGTCATCCGCGAATTCTCCTGTGCCGTGTGTGATGTCCTGCGTGGTCTCTTGCGAGATACGCTCCCGAATCTGCTGTATTTTTGCCTGTGCGTTGTTGTGAGTTTCCGGCGGAGGTTTGATGGCGAATGTCATATCACATTCTGCCGCCACTTTGCCGTTGACCCGTGCAACCATATGGACTTCGCCGAGTGTGCTTCGGATTTTAACAAGATTCGCCTCGATGATCAGCGCGTCGCCCGGAACCACTGGAATACGAAATCGCACATTGTCCATTTTGGCGATATAGGCGAATTTGCCTGTATGTTCCGGCATCGACAGGATCATCAATCCCGCCAATTGCGCCATCGCCTCACAGATGAGGACGCCCGGCATGACGGCTTGACCGGGAAAATGTCCTGTGAAAAACGGCTCGTTGATCGTGACGTTTTTCAGCCCGACAGCACTTTCGCCGGGGCGCAGTTCCAGCACGCGATCTACCAGTAAAAACGGGTAGCGATGCGGCAGCAAGGCGCGGATGTCTTCAATATCCAGCAGATGCTCCATGAGTTCGTGTCAACCCTTCCTTTCGACCTGCCCGTGTTCAAGCAGAATTCCCGCCAATTCGGTATTGATGCGGTGTCCCGGCTTGACCGCCTCTAATGTAAGACAAAGACGAGCATCAACCAACGCTAAATCGCCGATGATGTCCAGAATTTTGTGAATCGCCCACTCCTGCGGCATTCGGAGCGGTGTCGAAAATGTGTTCGGCGGCGTGATAATCAGTGCGTTATCGAGCGAGCCGCCTTTTGCCAATCCTGCTGCCAGCAGTGCCTCGACTTCGTGCTGAAATGCGAAGGTACGGGCGGGCGCAATCTCGTTTGCGTAGACAGCAGGACTTTCTACCTCACAAAGCGGGTTTGCGGTTCCCTCCGTCCAATTCTCGAACGCGACAGCGCACCGAATCGAAAACGTCTCGGAAGGCAGGACGTGCATCTCGGATGTGCCGCGCACATGAATTTCCTTGCTCAAAGTCATTACGTTCGCGGAGGCGGTCTGCGCGGCAATTCCGACGGATTGGATTGCTTCGACAAACGGCAACGCACTTCCATCGAGAATCGGAATTTCGATGCCTTCAACCTCGATTACGGCGTTATCAATCTGCATCCCATACAGTGCCGACAGCAGATGCTCCACCGTGCTGATTGTTGTGCCTTCGTGTCCGAGCGTGGTACAGCGGCGCGTATCCGCCACATAATTATAATGCGCCGGAATTTCGATGCCGCCCGCACGAAACACACGTCCCGTGTTCTCTTCCGCCGGGTGAACCGTCACGCGCCCCTGTCTACCGGAATGGATTCCGATTCCTGAAAGTGTAAAAGCAGACGCGATGGTATTTTGGAGAATCATATCCGCCCTATGAGATAAGTTGAAGTATTATGCCCGATATTGCTTTGTTTTGCAACCATCAAACTTTCTCGGCTTCCAAAGCGGCGAGGCGTTTCTCTAAGGCGCGGAGGCGTTTGAGGGCTTCGGGTAATTGGGCAGACGCCGCATACTCCCGCATTTTCTCCCGGTATTCCCGCGCCGGAAAGCCGACATAGACAGCCCCCGCTGGAACATTGCCGATGACGCCCGCCTGTGCCGCAATTTTCGCGCCGTCTCCAATCGTGACATGATCTTTGATACCCACTTGTCCTGCTAAAATCACGCCGTCGCCGATCTCCACGCCGCCCGCCAGTCCCACTTGACCGGCAAGAAGGCACGCCGCACCGATTTTGCAGTTGTGTGCGATATGCACTAAATTGTCGATTTTTGTGCCTTGCCCGACAAAGGTCACGCCGGTTTTGGCGCGATCAATGCAAGAGTTCGCGCCGATCTCCACGTCGTCGCTGATCTCCACAGTTCCGAGCTGCGGCACTTTGCGAAGCGTCTGACCCACTTGGATATAGCCGAAGCCATCCGCTCCGATCACACAACCCGCGTGAAGCAGACAGCGTTTGCCAATCGTTACGGCGTCATAAATGGTAACATTGGGATGAATCACGGTTTGGCTTCCGATGACGCAATCTGCCCCAAGCGACACGCCGGAACGCAAAATCACGCCGTCACCAATAACAGTCCGATCTCCCACCGTTACATGAGCGGCGACTGACACCCCTTCGCCCAACTCAACGCCCTCGCCCAAAGTCGCGGACGGATGCACGCCTACTGGAAAATCAGACAGCGGCGCAAACGCCTCCAAAACCTGCACAAACGCAAGGCGCGGATCAGAGTGAAACAGGAGCGTTTTGGACGTTTCGATTTGTCCCTGTGCCGCATTGGGAACGATAATCGCCGATGCGCCGGACTTGAGCGCGAGCGCGATATATTTCGGATTTTCGGCAAAGACCAGATCGCCGCCCCGCGCTTCCTCAATACTTGCCACGCCGGAAATCGTCGTCTCGGTATCACCGGCAACGGTTCCGCTAGTCAATGCAGCAATCTCACCGATGCGAAAAGTCAACTCTGTTCTCATTTCGGCTTTCATAGGTCATGGGGTCGTTGGATTGGCGTCCGAAGGACGCACGGCGGAACGAGACCTGCACGCAGACATTTATTGTTGCTGTCCAAATCTCGT
>CAZPZP010000345.1:0-5202 GCA_964591025.1 uncultured Chthonomonadaceae bacterium | reverse complement strand
GTTCGTCCGCGTAACATCAGTTATTGACTCCCCTCTCCCAAACTTGGGAGAGGGGTGGGGGTGGGGGCGTACTCAAAAGCGGGAAATTCATTCCACTGCCAACGACATTATGAGTTACCGGCGCGGCGTTGAAAGACGCGAGTTGTCGGCTGATTGTTGGTGCCTTGAACTGTTTGATTTGCACCAGTCTGGTTCATTTGCGGTTGAGCGTTCTGTTTTTCTGCCTTCTCCGCTTTCAGTGCTTCCTTGCCTTCGGGAGTGCTGCGCTTGTTCTGTCGTGCGAGTTTACGTCCGGGGTTTGCCATGAGTTTTTCCTCCTCTCTTAACCAATTATACCACTGTCTCGATTGCAGCGCGTTGTAATTTGCTCCCGGTCTTGAAACTGGGAGCGGCTCTTGCCAAACTTATTATACGCATTAAATGCCAAAAAGTTACTTGACACACGATTCGGGAGTGGTATACTATACACTAAGTTTTGGTGCAAAAGTGCGTTTGTCGTCGCTACGCACTCTATAAAACATTGGTAAGGAGAGAACCAAATGCCCGCCGATAGCATTGTCGCCGATCCGTTGCACGAAGAATGGACGCTTCCCCAACTCGACGAACGCGATTTGACTTCTCATGAGGGTCCCCACGTTGTCATTCTCTATAACGACGATTATCATGATCAACTCGAAGTCACCTCGCAAATTCAGAAAGCCACAGGGTATGACATCAAGCGATGCCTCAAGATTATGATGGAGGCACATAGTCGCGGACGCGCCGTTACCTATACAGGCAGTGCCGAGGAGTGCGAACGTGCCGCCAATGTCCTGCGTCAAATTCGTCTACAAGTGGAAACCGACTGCTTTTAAGGGTAACGACCTATGCCCATCGTTAAGGTAGAGCGTCCGGCGATGGGCAGTCTGTTTCAGATTTTCCTCGAAGGTGATGATGCCAACAGTCTTGAACGTCTCGGTTATGAGACATTGGCTCGTGTGGATTGGCTCGAACAGCAACTCTCCCCTTATTCCCCCGACAGCGATATTTCCCAGATCAACGCACTCGCCTACAAGGAATCTGTTCCGCTCGCGCCGAATGTGACCGCGTTGCTGGCACGCTCTCGCCAATGGCACATCGAAACGGAGGGTGCATTCGATATTACCGCCGGAAATTTGGTGCGGATGTGGGGATTTTTCAAGCAGGGAATCGTACAAGGCGACGCGATTTCTCTTCCTAATTCGGGTGTTTTGGCAAAAATTGTGCAGAATATCGGCTGGAAGTGTGTCGAACTCGATGAGACGCATCAGACTCTTCGCTTCCTTTCGCCGGAGGTAGAATTGCATCTTGGGGCGGTGGGCAAGGGCTATATCGTGCAAGCCGCCGCCGATTATCTGCGCGAACAGGGCGTCGAACGTGCCTTGCTTCACAGTGGATACAGCAGCGTTGTCGCCCTCGGTGCGCCCTCGAATACAGAAGGCTGGCAGATCGCGCTCGGAGGCAAGCCGTTTTTTCTCAACAACGCCGCCTTATCCGTTTCGAGTAACGACGAGACGACGATCACCGTCAACGGCAAACGATATGGACATCTGTTTGATCCGCGTACCGGCTCGCCTATCGAACTGTTCGGACAAGTCGCCGTGATTGCTCCCGATGCCGCCGACGCCGAAGCCCTCTCAACCGCCTTTGCGGTCAACGGCAGACAGTGGTCATACAATTATTTGGCAGCGCATCCCGAATTTACCGCACTTTTTTCCGATAACAATGAGAGCGGGCATTGAAAATACCCGTCTAAAATGGCGTACCGCCAAACGTCCCTTCGGACGCAGCCAACTCGTAATTTGTGCGTCCGCAGGACGTCTGTTTTTTAGGCGGGTACGTGATCTCTACCCGATTTGAGAGGAGATTTGCTTTATGGAACGCTATCGTATCCCCGTCATTTCTCGCCGTGAGTTTTTGCGCGAATCGGCTGGGACTGCCGCCGCTGCCGGTCTGCTCGGAAGTGCCGCCGTGTCCACCTCTGCTGAAGACGCGAGCAACGCAGCCCCGCTCCGAATCGGCATTATCGGTCCCGGTTCGCAGGGGCAGTACGATCTCAAAAAGGTGTTGGTGATTCCGGGCGTGAAGTGTTTGGCGGTCTGCGATGTATTCGAGCCGAATCTCAACGCCGCCAAGAAAATCGCGCAGGTGACCGACGACAACGCTTACTCTGATTACCGCCGATTGCTTGACCGCAAAGACATTGACGCCGTGATGATCACGGTTCCGCTGACGATGCACGCGCAAATTACGGTGGACGCGCTTAATGCGGGCAAACACGTTTTCTGCGAAAAACTCATGGCGGATACAGTCGAAGGGGCGCGGCGCATGGTGCGTGCCGCCCGCAGTTCTAAAAAGATTCTCCAACTCGGACACCACCGCGCTTCGTCCGTCGGCTACAATCACGCTTACGAACTTGTCAACAGCAAAAAAGTCTGCGGCAGGATCACGCACGTTCGCGCCCAGTGGAATCGTAACGGCAACTGGCGCAGAACCATTCCCGAAGGCGGCAAAATTCTGCATGACCAAAAATACTGGAAAGATGTCGAGCATCTCGTCAATTGGCGGCTCTACAAGCGCACGTCCGCCGGTCTGATGGGCGAGTTGGCAAGCCATCAAACCTATGTCGTCAACTGGTTTCTGAATTCGTATCCGTCGGCGGTCATGGGAGTCGCGGGCGTGGATTATTGGAAGGACGGGCGCGACGTGTGGGACAATGTTCAGTGCATTTATGAGTATCCCAACGGCGTCAAACTTACCTATCAATCGCTCACCACCAACCAGTTCGATGGCTTTCAAGAGGAATTTATGGGCGACGCCGGAACGCTGATCACAACTCTCGGCGACAAGAACAAAGATGTCGGGATGCTGTACCGTGAACCCAAAGCCGAAACCCTCGATTGGGCGCAATATACCCAAAAAGAGAAGGGCGCGAACGGCAAAGAGGGAATGGTATTGGACGCCAGCGCGACCAAAAAACTCAATACCGGCGCGAAAATCGGCGAGACAACGCTCTCGACAACCGGAGACGGCAAAGACGCCTATGATCTTCAATTCTACAACTGGGTTGCCAGCATTCGCGAAGGCAAACCGATCTTCTGCGGTGCCGAAGACGCCTACCGCGCCTGTGTCGCTATCCTCAAAGGCAATGAGGCGATGGAGAAACAGACGCGCCTCGTCATTCCCGACTCGCTTTATGAGGTTTCATAAAAAGAGGCTTTCCACTGGAAAGCCTCTTTTTGCTTCGTACCCTGACAGGAAAATCAGCCCATGTTATAGACCGCCTTGTAATAATTCCATTCAGGATCGCTTGCCATCCGAATGAATCCGACTTGCCCCGCATGGTAGTAATCTTCAGAAGAGAGATGCGGAACCATTCGAACCACTTTCCCGTTCGTCCCCCAAATCGAAATTTCCGCATCGAGTGGCTTGTCGGTATATTTCGCTCGAAGCAGTGCGATCAATTGCGCGTGCGTTTCCGAAAGCAAGACAAGCAGTTTTGCCACTGTGTCGTTGGCGTCCCGACCAGCGGTAGTATAAGCCGCCTCGAAATCGGGCATTGCGTTGGTCTCTATGGACTCAATGGCAGTTCGGTCATCCACGACGAGATGCGCCAGCGTATCGCGAATACTCTTGCACTCCGGGTACGGCTTCCAATCCCATTGATCTTCGCGCAAGCCGTCAATGTGCTTGAAGAAAAATTGCCGGGAATGCTGCAAATCTTCAATCAATTCATCCAATGTCAAATTCATCGTTTTCTCCTTGAGAATGTGGGATAATACTACCGTTGTCGGTAGAATTGGCTCTACTGGATTGCCCGTCTGCAATATACCATCATAACATTTATGCAACGGATTGTCAACATATTTTGTCTGCTATTTCAGAAATACATCGAGGTTTTTTGTGGCTGATTGGGACTCTTTGAGCGGTCAACAACGGGCGGCGGTGCGGCACGACGCAGGACCGTCTGCGATCTATGCCGGACCGGGAAGCGGCAAAACTCGCGTCGTGACCTTACGGGCGGCACGCATGGCGTCGCAAGGGAATCGCCTCTTGGTGACGACGTTTACCAACGATGCCACCGAAGAGATGAAAACCCGTATCGCTTCAATGCTCACCAAAGATGCCCTCGCGCAAACTCATGTAACCACCTTGCACGCGCTGTGTCTACAAATACTGAAAGCACAGAAAATCAAGTTCCAACTTCTTACCGATGAACTGCAACGGCGCAGTTTGGCGGAAGCGGCTCAGGCGGCGGACTTGGAAGTCGGAGTCAAAGGGTTTTTGTCGCAACAGTCTTACCAGAAAAACTGCGGTTTGACCGTGCAGAGTTATAAGCATGACGGCTCGTTCGAGGACATGGAGTTCGCGAAAGTCTGGCGAGCATATGAGAAGGCGAAAACGAAGCAGGATTTGCGCGAGTTCGATGATCTGATTCTCGATGCGCGGGCGTTGATTGACGGCAACGACGAACTGCGGCGGACTTTGGCGTCACGCTACACCCATATTATCGTTGATGAATGTCAGGACATGAACCTGCCGCAGTATCAGATCGCCTTCGCCCTTGCTCGCGATCATAAAAATCTGATGCTTGTCGGCGATTTAGATCAGTCGCTGTATGGGTTTCGCGGAGCCGATACCGAGACGTTCCGCAAGTTTGCGGCGCACTCATCAACGGCGGTCTATGAACTCGCGGAGAACTATCGCTGTACGCAAGCCGTGCTGAAATTCGCGGACGCGCTGATACGACAGGATGAAAACCGGCGCGTATTGAAGTTTCAGCCGACACGACAGGAAGGTGAGCCGGTTCAGTGGCAGCGTTACGCCGATCCCGATTTCGAGGCGTTGGCGATTGGCGAGCAGGTTTTGCGGTTGAATCGGCGGGGCTTGGCGTTTCGGGAGATGGCGGTTCTGTATCGCACGAACGCACAAAGTGAGGCGTTTCAGCGTCATTTTAGCGCGTTGGAGATTCCGTTTGCCCTCAAAAACGATGGCGACTTTTATGCCCGCAAAGAGATTCAGGGCATGATGGCGTACCTGAACTTTTTTGCCGAAAGCCTGAACTCGAACCAAACAGGAAATTCCGCGCAAAACGCGAATTGTTATCCTGATGAATGGCTGCTCGCCCTGCTGAATGTGCCAAACCGTAAACTGACACGCATGGCGGGCGCACAACTCAAGAAT
>CAZPZP010000344.1:0-5203 GCA_964591025.1 uncultured Chthonomonadaceae bacterium | reverse complement strand
ACTCTTTATTCCATAATCTTGGCGAAAATCCCACATCTCCAACTGTAGTATTAGGTCATTGGGTCGGCAGGTCATCAAAACCACGTTTCGCTCTACAGGCAATCCCAGTAAACCGTGATTGAATCTGAAAGGCTCCATTAGACCTCTTGCAAGAATCCAACAGAATAAATTCTTCATGCAGGTCTCGTTCCGCCGTGCCATGCTTCGCACTCGAAGGGCAGGGGAATTTCGTCCGCAGGACGGCTGTTTTTGAGTCGGGTACGTTCTTGTACCCGACCCTTGCAAGAGGTCAATTTGATTTTGGCGTTAATGCAGGGTTGCCACTGTTAAGCGAGAAGCGGGCGAATCACTTCGCCGTGAACATCTGTCAGGCGGCGTTGACTGCCGTTGTGATAGAACGTCAATTTCTTGTGATCCAAGCCGAGCAGGTGCAAGACCGTCGCATGAAAATCGTAGATCGTGCAGACATCTTTTTCCGCTTTGTAGCCGAATTCATCCGTTGCGCCATAACTCAAGCCCGCTTTGACGCCTGCTCCCGCCATCCACGCTGTAAAGCCGTAGGGATTGTGATCGCGCCCCTGACTGCCCGTCTGATTGGTCGGCATTCACCCGAATTCTGTTGTCCACAAAATCAGGGTATCGTCCAGCATTCCGCGCTATGCCAAATCGGTGAGGAGTGCGGCACTCGAACGGGATTCCGGTTCAGCGATTGGCAGTGCCGTTGACTATCAATTTGAGCCGACGCGAGGCAATGCTGTTGACGGAACATTGTGAGAGTTTCGGCGAATTGGGCTGGGAGATTGCGCCATTCGGGGGCGAAAGTTTTGTACTGCGTGCGATTCCCGCGTTGCTGTCCAATAAGCCGTATGAGGCGATTTTGCGCGATATGATCGATGAACTCGTTAATCATTCAGTATCGCGGCGACTGTTAGTTCAACGCGATCATGTGACGATTACAAACGCTTGCAAAATGGCGGTCAAGGCGGGCGATCCGTTGAGTCTGCCGGAAATGCAGGGGTTGCTGGAGCAAGTGGCGGAGACCGAGAACCCGTATCTCTGTCCGCATGGTCGCCCCATTGTCGTGACAATTCCATTCAAGGAGTTGGACAAGCAATTCCACCGTACCTAAACGGAATACTCGTCGTCTATAGTGACCAAACCGCCCTCCCGACATTGGATGACGAGTTCATCTCCGTGCATAAGAGCCATTCCGAGCAGAGGACGTTTTCCTGTTGCGAGTACATCGACTTCGCGCTCAACTCCGTGCCAGAGGATTGTCGCACTGTAAACTTGCACACTGATAAAACTGTCGTCAGCGAGGTTTGCACCTGAGTCGTGAGTAAAAACCAGTCCCAACGCTCCGACTGCCGCCGCTGGCAGGGTAAGATCACCGACAAATCCCGTATCTACGACAAACTCAATGGCAAGATCGGGTTGCCCTCCTCGTCGGAAGATGACAGGAACAAGCGGGTGCATCCTCTGCACATTGCCGCTGATCATCGCGTGACACGCTCCATAAATCCACCAAGCGAGTAGGCAACATTGTAGCCGATGCGAATTCCGTAGAGTGCTGCACCGGGACTTATGGCGTGCAGTTTTCTGGACGCTTCGCGCCCCGTCGGATCGACAGCATATTCCCCCGTCTCAATATCAATAATCACCATTTTGCCGATATTCTCTTCCGTCTCGACTTTGTCGCGGATACCCGCTTCGTATTTCTCTGTGCCAAGCCGAGCGACTTCGTCGCTGCTCATTCCTTCACGAAGCATTATCGTTTCTCCTTTATTCACGTTTAGACAAATTCAAGCCTCTTCGCGCTTCGAATTGTCGCCCAAGAGACTGCCAATGAGAGTGAAAACTCTCTATTGGAAAATTACAAAGAATTAATGGCAAGTTGGGTATAGCCCGCTCGCTGAGGCAACGTGCCATAAATTCCTTGTAATCATTTTGAGAAGTGCCTCTCAATCTCATGGAACTGTTCCGAGTCTCTGATTCAAGCCTCAATTTAGTCTAAACGTCAATCCTTTAGAAAGGCACACGCTAACTCTCTATGTCTCTTCCCATTATACAACGGAACGGTATTTCTGTACAACTGGATCCTTTCTTTGTCTGCACTGTCGCTCTACTGCCGTGACAATGTTTTGAGGTCTTTTATCTGCTGCCTCTAAAAGATAATTCAGAAATACAAGTATCGTGCCATCGATCTTTTTGCTGCTTTCCTGCTCGAATACTGGAACTGGGGTAAACGCTAAGAATGGTAATTTTGACTGATGAAGTAGTCAATGGTTTTGCTAGCTCGAATGTTTGCATTTGTTGGTCGTCTTGGAATTTCCATGAGATAGAAGAGCCGTCCGAAAAAGTAAAAAGAGCTTCTTGAACACGGTTGTTGATCGGAAACACATCACCAAAAACCCGGTGCATCTTTGTATATCCAACAACCATACCAATCTCAGCGACGCGACGGCTGCTTGGAAAAGCGACTTCTATCCATTCTCCAATGCCGTCATCAGGATTGCCCTTTTCTGGACACCAAGCTGTTTCACTTACTCCGTCAAGGGCATTGAAAGGCGCGTAATTGATCGAATGACCATCAGATGCATCTCTCGCAGAACGCCGCGTAGACGATGCTCTCGCTGTCCAAGCCGATTTATCCCGATAACCTACGATTTCGCGGCTTTGCTCTGCCCCCTCGGTGTCTACAGGAATCATTATCTGCTGAGGTCGATTGATACTAATTTCCTGTTTTGGTGCGGAAGATGTTAGAGTAATTGCTTCGGATCGATACCCTTGAGTTACGCCCGCATACCATCTCATAAGAGACCAGCCCATGAGACTTAAACAGATAACTATGCCGAGTACTCCTAATCCGCAGCCTCCCGTTTTTTTACCCGTGCCTGAATTAGATTGAGAAGTATTAAGGATAACTTGATTCTCTAACTGTAGACCAGGTGTTTCTTGTGTTGGAAAAGCCGAGTTGCGGGCAATGACGGGATCAGATGATTTACCGTCCGCTTGCAAATCCAACCGTCGGGATTTGGCGTCGATTACAGCATCCGCGTCATCAGAGGCAACCTCGACTTTATTGTACCAGTATAATGCGCTGGCATAAAATTTAGAAATGCGGAAGATGTCTGCTAAGACAAATGCTGCACTTGAGTTAGGATTCATTGAAAAACTGCGATGTAGGTACCTGCACGCATTAAAGGCAAATGCTCGCGCCTCTTTTTCCATATGTTGATGGTCTTTTTGCAGAGGTCTATTAACTGGCAGAAATATGAGGTGTATCGCAATGTAATACATATACCCCATATGGTAAAGATGCTTCGACATGGAGCGTTGTACATCCTTATCATCGGGAGATTTCTCCAGTTCGCCTTCGAACATACGCAAAATTTTTCCGCCTTGACCAGTGATGTTCTCATTGAGAAAATAATCACCTGAACTACTTTTCGGCAGGTTGCCTATTGCTTCCGAAAAACGTTTTGATAGCAACTCAATACCATCAAGATCATCAGTCATACCGCTATCTCCTAATGTGTTGTTAATCGACTTCCCCAATAAAACTCATCAGATCATAAAATCAAATGTAAATGAGTTTGCGACCTTCAAGTCTGCCTTTGAATACAGTCTTGCCGTCTACATAAACCTCGGCGTCTCCGGGCGAAATCGTGGCAAAATTTGCCTCACCGCTACTGTCCGTATATTCATGGTTGACTCCACTCCAGCCGACGCTGACGCCTACTTTGCTTCCTTTGACAGGGTTGCCTGTCGCTTGCGAAAAAACTTGAATCGTGATCATGTTGTTCTCCAAAGTTTTGGTATCGGTTCATCACTCGTAAATAAATGTGCGCCATGTGTCCATCTGACCAAGAAATGCCGTTTGGCTCAAAGCGTGAACACGCCACCGCCATTTCCCCTTTGGCATTTTGTCGGCTTGGAAGTTATAGATCAATGTTTTTGAGGACAACGGCATCACCACAAAGCGATTCGGGTTGTCTGCATCTTTGCCGTTCCGCAAATTTTCGCATTGAAGTTCCAAGAGGTAGCCGGTCGCTTCTTCCACCTACTTCCATACCAAAGGCACATCCTGAGCAATCTTTTCATTCATCGTCGGAGAGATAAGAGAGGGTATTGAAGACGGCAGTCTGATTAAAACGGGTTCTGCCCAGACTGCACCCGCATTGCTACTGGATTCACCAATAACAGCCAATGTAATGCCGGAATAGCCTTTGACCGAAATGCTGATTTTTATCGCAGCATCGGAGGGCATCATTACTGAAGATATATATAACTCCCCTTACGCAGCCGAGCTATTGAAGAGAGTGATTTTCACTCTCTTCCAGTCCATTTTAGAGATCAAAAGGGCTTGTTTCAATCTCGACGAAATGTCCGTCTGCGTAAGGTGAGTATATAACTCTTCGCCGTCGCCTCGCACGCGAAAACGAACATTGCCACGACCTTCTCCACCGCGATATCCTATCCATGCTTCGAACAAATCGAAACCCTTGTTTTGGAAAACGGCAGAGAAGCCGTTTTCCTCGATGGGCATTGTGCCGGCAATCTCAAGTACGCGCCCATGAATGGTTATATTCTTATCACGATTTCAACGACCCTCTACTGGTTCCATCTCGACCATTTGCTGAACGATGGTTTTATTTTGGATGCGATCCATAAGAGTTACAGAAACGATGCGCTTCTTGGAATCCAGCATGACTCGTACTTTGTCGCCGTTCTTCAAATCCTCCCATTTGCCGTCTTTATTAGTAGGCATTTTAATGGTCGTTGTGTCCGTTCGCGCCAGCAATTCACCGGATGACAGTTGGAGTTTGTTAGGAAAGATACTTTCAATGGACCCGTTCAATATAGTTTGTGCTAAAAGGGGCACCGAGGCAAGCATCATCGTACACAAGAAAAGCAAATGCAGTGCAAGTTTCATTCATCATTCTCCCTTGAACCTTCCAAACCGAAGGTTTCAACTTTCTTGATTAGTAGAACGGATATTCTCTGATTTTTTCAGTTACCCTATCTGTTTAGGCAAGAAGTGGGCGGATTACCTCGCCGTGAACATCGGTGAGGCGGCGTTGACTGCCATTATGGTAGAACGTCAGTTTTTTGTGATCCAAGCCGAGCAGGTGCAAGACCGTCGCGTGAAAATCGTAGATCGTGCAGACATCTTTTTCCGCTTTGTAGCCGAATTCATCCG
>CAZPZP010000343.1:0-5213 GCA_964591025.1 uncultured Chthonomonadaceae bacterium | reverse complement strand
GTACAAGCGTCTTTACCTCACCCCCACCCCTCTCCTGCGAGGAGAGGGGTGGGGGTGAGGTAAAGACGCTTGCTTTTTATTGACGGAGTTTTACAACCTCCGGCTCAAAACCGAAACAACCGTTTCGACAAATCGGTTTGCAGGAGATGCTCAGGATCGTATCGCTGTTTCAGCGCGGTGAACGCAGCGAGCGTCTCCTCCCCTAAATACTTCGCGGCGGTCTCCGTATCGAGCGTGCTGTCTTTGGCAAAATAGAATCGCCCTCCCGCCGCGATTACCAACTTATTCAACTCCTGAGTCATTGCCCAGAGCCGTTCGCGATTCCGCTCCGTCACCGGAAAATCCAATGCCAGCGAATAGCCATCAACCGCGTGTGACATCAGAAATTGATCTTTGCGATGTCGCTTGAAGACCCCCAGCCACGAGATAATTCCCCATTTTTGACACAATTCCAACTGCGCCGTAAAGCACGCCAACGCCGTTTCCGCCGGAATAAAACTCTGATACTGAATCAACCCGCCCGGCTTATACACAAATTTCCAGTTCGGCACATAATCCAGCAGAAACGCAAAACCCGCGTGTGAGTCGTAGGTCATTTTGCCGTTGCCAATCGTCGAACCCGCCAGATATTTCGCCCCATTGATCAACCGCATTCCCGGATTGTGCGCGAACGGTTTCATCATGCGCCACATCAGCGATTTCGGCATGATTCCCAGTATCGAATCAGGCAACTCTTGGTTTTCGACCCGCAGCGACTGCGCCGGATTCGGGTCTTCGCCCTCATGCAGATAATCGGCGCGATGCACCAATGCCCGCCCCAATGTGTCGCCCCGCGCAAAGCAATCGATCCAGCCGACGAGGTAATCTGCCTTATCCAGTCGCCGCTCGAATTGCGCGAATAAATCCGGCAGATTCTTGGTTGCGAACGCCTCGACCTTCAATTTGCCGCTATGAACTTTCTTCATCTGAAGCGTGATTCGGGTAAAACATCCAAGCATTCCGAACCCTCCTATCGCCGCAAAAAAGAGGTCGTGGTTCTGCGTGCGGGTACAAGTCAAGAGTTCGCCGTCGGGAGTGAGGAGATCGAACGCGAGGATATGGTCACCAATCGTTCCCATTTTCCAGTTGTTTTTGCCGTGAAAGTTCATGCCCGCCGCCCCGCCCAGCGTCACGAACATCGTACCGGATACGACAGGCGGCCACCAGCCATCACCGATACAGTACTGCCACAATTGCCGCAGCGTAACGCCCGGCTCAACAATGACCATTCCCGTCTCAGGGTTCCACTCCAAAATACGGTTCATGCGTGTCAGATCAAGACAGACGTTTTCGCCGCTCAACGAAGCATCGCCATAGGAACGCCCGCCCCCGCGCAGTCCCACTTTGCGCTGGTGACGCCGGGCAGTATCGAACACATCACGAATGGCATCTATCGTTGTCGGGCGATAGACCGACTCCATGACCGACGTATTCATGCCCCATGCTTCGACCCGCTCCAGAGTGTCACTCGGAAGCGGGTCGGGCAGTCGCACGCTGTTTTCTGTTGGGGTTAGTTCCAGCAGACTCACATTGCTCCTCATTTACGCCAACTTGGGCGTACTATTATCCATCGCGTCCAATTGCTGAATCAAGCGGGCGGCGTCATCCGCCCCGATGCGCCCGTTCTGCACCATTTGGATAATGCGGCGACGTGCCTCCTGATGAGTTGTCGTACTGGCAACTGCCGCCGTTTTTTGCTCTTTCTCAGGGTCAATGCCGCGCACTTTGTTGCTGACGTTGGTTTTGACTTCGGTTGTCTTGTTTTTGACCATAATTTTGAAGCCGTCCCACGCATCGGCTGCCGCCGTCCGAACCGTCTCTTTAATCGCGACACCCGCCATTTTCGCCATAGACGGGATCAGTCCCGGCGGCACCTCGATAGTATAATATGTCCCGTCCGGTCTCTGCATTTGGACTTGCGCCATGGGAGCGGGCTTGTCAGGTTTCGTCTCCTCGGTGACAACTTCGACTTTGACCGACTTGGCGGCGTTGTGTTCCTGCAACGCATGAAGGAGTTTGGCGGCTTCGGCGGGCGAGATCAAGCCGTCGTCCACCATTTTGAGAATACGCTCTTTTTCGTTCATGGCGTGTCAGGCTTCCTCTGTTTTGTGCAAATTTGGGGTGTCCTGCGCCGTTCGCAAAATATGGGCGTCCCCTGAGATTGTCTGTACGTTGAGCGTGCCGGCTCCCGTTCCGATTTCGCCCGACCAGATCGTTTCGGCGGCGGAGACATCGTGCGCGTCATGTTCACAGCGCAGTTCGCCGGACATCGTGCTGAGCGAAACCCGCACATTGCTGCCTTCCGGCAATTGCAGGGTCACATCGCCGCTGACCGTATTGATCTGCATCGCGCCCGAAAACGGTTCGCGCAGTTGTGCCATCACATTGCCGCTGACGGTCTGAACTTGCAACCGGGTCGCCGCGATATTGATCGCCTGTGCCTCGCCCGACACCGCTTTGATCGCGATATTGCCGGAAGCGTTTTCGAGAGACGCATCGCCGCTCACCGATTCGACAGTAATATCGAGCGGAGCCGAAACGCCAACCTCTTTGACCGAGACATCGCCGCTGACCGACTTGCATTCAACGCGCCCGCCTTCGACCTTGCTTGCCGACACATCGCCGCTTGCCGCATTCGCAGACAAGCCGCGCTGAATCTCCGTTGCCGAGATATTGCCGCTCTGAGTCGCGACGGCAGCCGAGCCGCCGATTCGTGCCAGCACAATATCGCCTGTTGCCGTTTCGCCGCGAGCGTCATTCGCCAAATCGGTGAAGTGGAGGCTGCCAGTCGTCGTGACGCCTTCGGCAAGCCCTTCGACATTGACGATCTCAGCCATACCAAACCGAGACGCAACCCGTACCTTGACATTCTTTGGAACACGCAATTCCAGATCAACCGTGCCTTCGCGGAAAAAATCGGCGGCAGAGGCTTTGACATCGAGGCGGCTGTCAGTTCCATGCAATGAAACGTCTACTTTGCCCATCAGCCCGCCCAAATCTTCATTGCGGATCGCCCACACCGATTTCCGAACGACAACAGTCGCGGTATTGCCGTCGGTTCCGGTAATTTTGACATTGCCAAGCGGGTTTTCGACACTGACAAACGCGCCCGCTTCGAGATGAAATTCCTGCTCCTGCGATTCGGTCTGTTCCGGCAATCCGTTTTTGTTTTCGGGGCGGGTATCGTCGCCTTCCGTCCACGTCCGCACTTTGGAACTGACTGTACTGCTCCAATGCGCTCCGGCTTGGGTCGCGGTTCGCAACTGCGATTGAACGCGCTTAGCGATTTTGTCAGGTTGTATTTTCGAGACGGCTTGCGATATGCGTTCGCCCAATCCGCCGATTCCGATTCGGGCGCGATCAAAAACGCTTTTGTCATCCTCATTATCGGCGTCTTTTTTGATGTCCACAGTCGGCTCCGACGGCGAAACGGTTTCGCCACTCAGCGACGCGATCAGAGTTTCCGCCTCTTGTGCGCTGATTTTGCCGTCTTGCAACAGCTGCAAAACGCGCATTACGTTGTCATCCATTGTTGTCTCAATCCTCCACGTTTGGGTCATTGGGTCGTTAGGTTATTGGGTCGTTGGGCAATACAAGAAGGCAACGGGTAAGAAGTCGAGGGGAGGATGCTCCCATAAACAGAAATTTCATGCTGTCCGATGGGTATTATCCTGTTCCCTGTTCCCTGTTCCCTGCTCCCTTCCGAGTGCAAGGGCGGCTTCATCTGCCGAAAGTTTACCTTGCGCGACGGCTTCGAGAATTTCGCGGCGGGTGGTGCGTTGAGTTTCGTTTAAGGTCGGCTCCGTCTCGCTTTCGACAAGCGGCGCGTCGTCTTCCTCGTTTTTCATAAAGCCGAGTGCCATCAGTGCCACCGAAAGTTTGTTGCGAACCGTCGGATAAGAGAGACCGAGACTTTTCTCGACACGGCTCAGATTCCCTTCACACCGCAGAAACATCTCCAAAAATGCCAAATGCTCTGGCGCGAGGCGGCAGAACTGGCACGTCGCAAAGGTTCCGCCAACGTGAGTTCGGCAGTTGCCGCAGGTAAGTTCCGTGACGTGCAGAGAGTTCTCACACACAGGACAACGCGATAGAATTTTTGCCATCAGGTTCCACTCCCTTGTTCTATCTTACGCTTACGTATTCAATTTGTCAAGAGTTTCAGGACGAGATGTTAAGAATTTCTCAAGAGAGGTTTAATTTTTCTTAGTTGGTGTAGGAAGAGAGGTTCCCGGCAGACGATACAGTTCCGCTTTGGCGTCTTTAAACTTTGGATCGTAGGCGAGGGCTTTGGCGAGGGATTGGCGAGCGGCGTTTTCGTGTCCCATACGGCTACAGGCGACTCCGAGATGATAATGGAGTTCTTTCATTGCGTCGCCGAACACTGTAGGATCAACACGGGTCACGATATCGTTGAGAAGGCTGGCGGCTTCGGCATAGCGTCCGCGTTTGACCATCAGCCACGCATAACTGTCTTCATACATGGCAAGATTGGGGTCTTCGCCTTTGAGCGGCGAGTTTGTCCGAACATTATTCATTGCTCGCGTGATCAGTATCTGGGCTTCTTCGAGGTCTTGAGAATTGCTGTGCGCCTTATCCGTGCTGTCGAAAGTGTCCGTAAGGGTATAGCCGAGCAGGTTCTGATTGGAGGGATTAAGCGGTTCGATTTCGTATGCGCGACGGGCGGCATCACAGGCAAGTTGCTTCCACTCTTTGCCCTTTGCCTTCGTATATCCCTGAACCAGTTGCCCATAGAGCGCGGCACGAATTCCCTCTGGCGACTCGCGGCATTCCCAAACCGCCCGCTCGCCGAACAGTACTATCAAATCCCAATATCCGTCCTTTTGGCACGCCTCTAAAATCTCTACATAAAGTGCCGGATCATTGGGGGCGGTACGGAGCGCACTCTCGAACAGAGTCCGCGCTTCAGCAGGGCTTTTGGATTTCAGCGCACTGAGGGCAGATCGCATTTGCGGCGACTGCAAACTTTGCCGCAGGTTCGCCATTACTGTCCAAACAAGACAGAGTCCGAGTAAGACGACGCAAGCGAGAGCAATGATCTGTCCGCGCCGGTCTTTAGTTGGAGTAAAATAGGGGGGAGGATTTTCCATGATTTGTACTATTAGACCTCTTGTAAGAGTACAGCGAAATGAATTTCTCGTGCAGGTCTCGTT
>CAZPZP010000342.1:0-5225 GCA_964591025.1 uncultured Chthonomonadaceae bacterium | reverse complement strand
GCTGTGAGAGGTGAGTCAGTAATCTCTCTTCGCCGTCCATTCGTCGCGCAAGAGTCCCATAGAGACTTCGTCCACATAGTCGCCATTGCTCCAAACGTGTTGGCGCAGTCGCCCCTCTTCGATGAAGCCGCAGCGAAGATAACACCGAATGGCGCGTTCGTTGTTGCTGAGGGTGTTCAGCCAAATGTGGCGCAAATTGTGGAGCCGGAATCCATAATCCAGCAGCAGCCCGATGGCTTCGCGTCCATACCCTTTGCCCCAATACTCTTTGTCGCCAATCGTGATACCGAGCATGGAAGTATGAGTCAGCGCGTTGTAGGCGAATAAGCCGATGGAGCCGATACATTTTTCGTCGGCGACAATGGCGAAACCGCCGCAGCCCATCTCGGTTTTTTTCGGAAATTCTGCATACCAATGCTCGATTCGCTCGTTGCTGTGCGGCGTGGGCGGGTCGCCTCCGCTGGCAATCTCGACTTCGACATCGTTGTAAAACTGCTTGAAAAGGGGCAAGTCATCCTTCTCAATCGGGCGCAAGGTCACTCGTTCTCCGTAAAGCATCGTTGTTTTCTCCCAAATTCTTAGAGGATTTTCACGTTCTGTGGCGAATACTCTTTCGCATCATCACACCATTTTGGTAAAGGAGCAACTTTCGTTATGGCAAAACTACGCTGGGGCATTTTGGGCGCGGGCAAATTCGCCGGAACCTTCGCTCAGGGCATACAGGCATCGGAAACGGGTGAACTCGTCGGCATTGGCAGCCGCTCACAGGAATCGGCGGATAAGTTTGGAGAAGAATTCGGCGTCGAACGGCGGTATGCAACGTATCAAGGCTTGCTTGATGATCCCGACATTGACGTGATCCATATCTCTCTGCCGAACCACCTGCACGCGGAATGGACAATCAAATGCGCCCAAGCAGGCAAACATATTCTCTGCGAAAAGCCGTTCACTGTCAATCACGCCGAAGCAGTCGCAACTCTTGAAGAAGTGAAAAAATACGACGTGTTTCTGATGGAAGCGTTTATGTATCGCTGTCATCCGCAAACCGCCAAACTCGTCGAATTGTTGGCAAGCGGAGCCATCGGCGAACTGCGCCTGATCCAGACGAATTTCAGTTATAACATGGGGGCGCACTACGAAAATATCCGTATGCGGCGCGACGTTGCGGGCGGCGGCATTATGGATGTCGGATGCTACACGATGTCCATGACGCGCCTCGTTGCCGGCGCGGAACCCATCGAGATCAAGGGAACGGGACATATCGGCGACATCAGCAAGGTAGACGAACAAGCGACTGCCAGCCTGAAATTCCCGGATGGAACCGTCGCCAATTTGTGCTGCGGAACTCAAGTCAGCGTGGACAGCGAACTCAGACTTTGGGGTTCCGAAGGCAGTATTCGCGTCCCGAATCCGTGGTTCCCCAACGAAGGCGAAAACAAGATTCTTCTGCACCGCAACGGCAAAGACCCTGAAACGATAATTGTTGTCGGCGGGCTTCCGCTCTATGCCATCGAAACCGACACGGTTGCCAAATATATCGGCGGCAAACAGGCGGAACGTCCCTGCATGACGTGGGACGACACCCTCGGCAATATGAAAGCCCTCGATCTCTGGCGTGCCGAAATCGGACTCACGTTCGACGGCGATTAGGTGATTGGGTCGTTGGGTGATTGGGTCATTGAAAATCCAGAGCCGCCAATCAACACCAGCGAAATAAATTTCTCAGACGGGGGCGTTCCGCCGTGCCGTGCTTCGCACTCAAATGCCAATGAACAGAAACGTGATTGGAATTGCCCAATAACCCAACGACCTAATGTCCCAATCACCTAACGCCCCAACCCATCTCTGGCGAGTCCGTCTTTTCGGCGGACTCGCCCTTCAAGACCGCTTCGGAACGGAAACACGCCGATTTCGTTCGCAGAAGGTCGGGGCAATGCTCGCCTATTTGGCGTTACATTTGGGGAGTTATTGCTCTCGCGAAGCGATGTATGAAGTTTTGTGGGCGGATGAGGACGATCCGCAAGTGGTCGCCAACCGTTTCCGCGTGACCCTCGCCTCGCTGCGCCGCCATCTCGAACCGGAAGAAGTGCCGTTCGGTTCCGTCTTGGATGTCAGCGAACCGAAAATGGTACGGCTGCGCCCCGAAACCGTCTCCTGTGATGTCTTCGAGTTTCGCACCTTATGGCGGCAGGGCAAAAAAGAAGAAGCGTTGCTTCTGGCGCAGGAGCCGCTCCTTCCCGCCTACTATGACGAATGGGCGGTCAACAGCCGCAATCATTATGATCACCTGATCGAAACGCTCACCCCGCAAGCCGAAGTCCGCTCCGTTCCTTTCGCAGCGAGTGCCAATGCAGAACAAACGCCGCCTTCACCGCGTATCTCTCCCGAACAGCGCATTGTCTCCCTGCCTCTCGCCCTGACCCATTTCTTTGGGCGCGAACGCGAAAAGCAGACGCTCCTCACGCTGTTACACACTAACCGCCTTGTGACCCTCACCGGCATCGGCGGCATCGGCAAGACGCGCTTGGCAGTCGAAACCGCCAAAGAGATCGAATGGAACTGCCTTTTTGTCTCGCTGGAACACGCGATCACTCCCGACCAAGTAAACGCGGCTTTGCGGAAAGCCATCGGAGCAAACTTGCAGGAACCGACGCCGCTCACGACTCAACTCGGCGAATTTCTGACGCGGCACGGCGAAACCCTGCTGATTTTGGACAATACCGAGCATCTTGTCGAAAGCACGGCCTCTCTTTGCCTCGCACTTTTGGGCGAATTTCCCTCTCTCCATTTGCTCAACGTCGGGCGACAACGCTTGAACTTGCCCGGAGAAGCGGTTCTCTCGCTTCCGCCGCTGGAGACTGCGCCCGCCTCTGTGCCTGTCGAGAATCTGTTGCAGTTTCCTTCTGTCGCGCTGTTTGTGGATCGTGCCGCCAAAGCCCGCCCCGATTTTCTCTTTTCCGCTCGCAATGCCGATGCCATCGCCGAAATTTGCACGCGCCTTGAAGGAATTCCGCTGGCTCTCGAATTGGCGGCAGCGCACGTCGTCGCACAAACGCCCGGACAGATCGCCCACTCTCTGCGCCGCGATCTCCTCGAACTCAAATCCCGTCAGCGCGGCTTGCCGGAGCGTCACCGTGCGTTGCGAACCGTTTTCGAGACAAGCTTGAATCTGCTGCCATCGGACGTTCGCGCTTTCTGCTGCCAACTCGCCGCCCTGCAAAAAGAGTGGACACTGGAAGGCGCACGCGCTATGACAGGATGCGAGCGGGCGGAAGAGTATCTGGAAACTTTGGTGGCTTCCTCATGGCTGATGTGTTCCGAAGATGAGACGCAAGGCGTCATGCGCTTTGCCTTTATGGAGACGACGTGCCAATTTCTAAAACATCGAGACGCGGCAGAGGAAACGCCTCCTGATTGGGACAGAGGCGGCAATCTCATCATCAATGGCAATTTCGAGACGGATCGCTCCGACCAACTCTGGATCACCAATCGCGGGGGAATGTTCGCCCATCCGTTTCTCGTGCCGTTTGGCTGGAAAGGCGTAGACTCCGTCAATATCAATGTGCCGACGTTCGCCGTTTTCCCGAATGGTATCCCTTCGGGAACCAACGTGGCGGCTGTCGGCGACCATACCCTGTCGGGGCGATTGTTTCAGGATGTGGACGCTGTTTTGACCTCGCAAACCACCTATACCCTCACGGCGTGGATCGGCAACCGTCTCGACTATTCCGGCTCCGGGCGCATCACTTTGGAGACAGTTTCGGGGCAGATTCTTGCGGACAGCAGCGAAGTTGAACCACCCAAAGGCACATTTCAGCAAGTTCACCTGACATTTACCGCAGACGATACGACTCCCTGTCTCGGCGAAGGTTTGCGCGTCGGTTTAGAGCGGCTCAACGGCTATCAGGCAAATTTCGACGGCATCTGCTTGACGGCTTCTCAGGCAGAATAGGCTGGAATTTGTACTGGGTTTTGCGGTTGGGACACAAAATATCTCCCTTTTCTCCAAAATTCACGCGCTGTTAATGATTTTTAATGCCGTTTGCTGATAGACGGTTAATACCCCTCGGTTATAATCCCTTTGTATTCCTATTTGCGGCGTTGCGGGCGACTTTTCGACGGTTACGAAACGCTCTGTCACGCTGCACTCTCATTCTGGGAATCAAGGGGAACCGAAATGTACTCTCTCAACCGTAGTTTTCTTACTCTCGGACTGGCGATTCTCGGCAGTTTGGCAGTTGCCTCTTCCGCTTCTGCTCAGTCGTTGAATACTTATGTTCAAGTCGGGGCAGGCAATCTCGCAGCCGATGGGAGCATTCCAATTTGGCGTTTCAATCAAAACTCCAGCGGCATCGGTGCAGCAGTGACAGCATCGGGAAGCGGCTCGTTTTCCGGCTTGGACAGTCAGGGCAATGCCCAGACCATGACGTTTTCCGGTTCGGCGGCTGGCAAAGCGGAATACGGGCGGCTTCACTCCTCTGCGAGAGGGATTATTACCAACCCATATTACAACGCCTCCAATGCGCCTTATTATCTGGGGGGCGATGCTCCTAATCCAAATGGATCGGCGCAATATCTACACGCCGCCTCTCAGTCGCAGTTCAACGATACCTTGTATCTCAATCCCTTCGCAGACAACGGCGTAACGATCCGCTATGTATTCCATCTTGATGGCGTCATCTCTCCAGATCATGCCTACGCTTATATCAATTTTTCGGCGGCAGGAAATAATTTTCTTGAGTTCACGGAATCTGCCTCTACAACTTTTGCCACTCCCTCGTGGGCTGTCAATTCCAGTCTGCCAATTGACCTCAGCACAGAACTTGGCGCTGTCATCGGCGGCAATACCAACGACCCCGGCACTCCCGAAGGAGTTACGGGTGAGGGTCTTGCGGATTACTACAATACACTGACATTGGAATCGATTCAACTGCTCGATGCCGATGGGAATCAGGTCAATGGAGTAGAGTATCGAACGGCTTCAGGAACGCGCTACAATCTCTTAGGAGGAATCTATTCTCCCGTTCCCGCCCCAAGCAGTTTCGCCATCTTTGCCGTTGCGGGACTAACGGGCGCATTCGGCATCCTCAAACGCCGCCGAATGGGTCGGTAGGTCATTGAGTCATTGGGCAATTCCAGTGAAATCTGCCGCGCCAAGTACGTTGGTTTTTTAATAGACCTCTTGCGTAAGTCGGGTACAAGAACGTACCCGACTCAAAAACAGC
>CAZPZP010000341.1:0-5241 GCA_964591025.1 uncultured Chthonomonadaceae bacterium | reverse complement strand
CGCACAAGAGGCAAATTCGCAGCAACGAGATTTGGACAGCAACAATTCATTCCGCTGGTGTTGTATGGCGGAATGCTGTACGGCAAAATCGGATTTTTAACGCCCCAATTACCTACCGACCCAATGACCCAGTAAGGGGATGAGATGGAAGATCGAACACGCATGATGAGTGGAACCACACAAATGGGGGGCGTCGCGCCTACCGTCATTGGTGGTTCCCGAACACAGATGGGAATGCCGACGCAGGGCTTCGATCCCAATCGCACACAGGTCGGAATGCCGACGCAAACGCTCGAAGTCGAATGCCTTGCGGGCAACAAATACGCCATGAGCGGTGAACTGACCCGCGATCACGGCTTGATTGTCCTCAAATCAAGCGGTCAGCAACTCGGACGGCGTGCGCCTCTCAATATCTGCCTGTGCATTGATCGTTCGGGCAGCATGGAAGGCGAGCCGATGATGTATGTCAAGCAGGCGTGCAACTACGTCGTGGATATGCTGGAGCCGAACGACATTCTCTCAATTGTGGTGTTCGAGGAGCAGGTAGACGTGCTGATGCCCGCCCGCCGCGTTCTCAACAAAACACTGGTCAAGGATCACATCAACCGCCTCCAAGTCGGCAATACTACCAATCTCTATGACGGAATGATGGCGGCGTGTATGCAGATTTCTTCCGTGATGCCGCAAGCCCCCGGCTATGTCAGCCGCGTTCTGCTTCTTACCGACGGCGAACCGACTGCCGGGCTAAAAGATTTTGCGTCCATCATGCAGCAAGTGACGGAGCAGAAACAGCGCGGCGTCTCGATCACGGCACTTGGCTTCGGCGGCGAATACAATGAGGAGTTGATGGCAGGAATTGCGCGGCGCAGCGGCGGCAACTACTATTATATTCAGCGTCCCGATCTGCTTCCCGAAGTGTTCCGGCGCGAACTCGAAACCCTCATGACCATTGTGGCAAAAAACGTCAAAGTGCGATTGCAGTTGTCGAAATGGGTTAATTTTCGTCAGATTTATGGTATTCAGCCGCAGATCAGCAGTCCGCGTGTTATCGAAGTAGAAATTCCTGACATCGAGCGCGGCACAAGCCGAACGGTTCTTGCCGAGTTAGAATTCGAGAAGCATCCGCAGGGCGTTTTCCGAGTCGCCAAAGTGGAAGTGCAGTATGATGACATTTCCAACAATCGGACGGAGCGGGCTTATAGTGACTGCGTGTTCGAGTTCACACCGGACAGAAGCCAAGTCATGGCGAATATTCATTCGATTGTGCAGAATGAACTGGAAATCGCGCAAGCCTCGCAGAATTTGCAGCGTACCATGATGGGAATGCGAACTCAGCAGCTGACGGCGATGGGAGCGATGAGCGAACTGCAAAAGACGCGCACGATTCTGATGCAAGCCGGTCAATCGGGACAAGTGCAGGAAGTGGACGCGGCGATGCAAGCCCTACAACGCGGCGGCGATGTCGAAAAAACGATCATCGGAACCATTTATACACTCGATCAGGGACGGCGGCAATAGTGTAAGGAAGGTTAATAAATGTCTGTTCAGGAAGCCACAATCTCAAAAATTCAACAGATGCCGGACTCGTTGGTTAAAGAGGTACAAGATTATATCGACTTTCTTCTGATGCGACACCATTCAGGACAGTGGGAAATGTGGCAGCAATTCACAGAAGGAACTCAAATTGCCGAAGAAGGAATGGCGCATTATCTGCCTGAATTGGAAGAGTATGAGACCCAATTGGAAAAAGGACTAATCAAGTGGTAACTGTCAATCGCGGCGATGTTGTCCTCTGTCGCTTCGATCCAGTTATCGGTTCGGAGCAAGCCGGAACGCGCCCTGCTATCGTTGTTCAGATGGACAAAGCAAATACTGCAAGTCCGCACACGATTATTGTGCCATGCACAACCCGCTTTCGCACAACTCTGCTGTCCTCTCATGTTGCTCTTGATGCAGGGATGGGTGGGCTTCAACAAGACTCAGTTGTACTTTGTGAGCAAATTCGCGTGATTGACCGGCGGCGCATTGTTTCTATATGGGGCAGTTTAGACGAGGCAGAGATGCAAAAGATCGATCAGGCACTTCGCACAATATTGAGTCTCGTTCAGAATGGTTGAAAAGTGAATTTGCAGACTTGCCGAGTGGCGGCAATAAGAAAATCCTATGCCAGCCAAAGATAAATTTCACGACATCGTAAAAGCCGCGCTCATTCGAGAAGGTTGGACGATCACGCATGATCCTTATTTCCTCTTCATCGGAAAGCGTAAGGCGTACATTAATTTGGGAGCAGAGCGCACAATTGGCGCAGAAAAAGAGGGCGAACGCATAGCGGTTGAAGTAAAGAGTTTTCTGGGTGAATCGGTTATGGACGATTTGGAGAAGGCTCTGGGGCAGTATGGACTTTATCGCGTGCGCCTGAAACGCCATGAACCGGAACGAATTCTCTACCTTGCTGTTCCTCTCAAACTTCGTCCTATGCTGCTTGAAGAAAGAGACTTCCGTGAAGCATTGACGGAATTGCACGTAAGACTGATTATGTTCGACCCGAAACAGGAGCAAGAAACGGAATGGATCGATCCGAACAATATGCCGCTATAGTTCGCCGTGTTTTAACCGAGATTGCAGAACTTTCGCCCTCGACAGAAACACTGCGAACCGAACTGGTTTTCAATGAGAATCAAGGACATTACCATCTTGGGGAAGTCGGTTGGGACGGCGATGATCGAATCGATGTCATGTTGCTTCATATCGACATTATCGAGGGGCGCATCTGGCTGCAATACAATGGTACAGATTTACGTGTCGGGGAGGAATTGGTCAGAGCAGGGATTCCTCGCGATCAGATTGTGCTTGGTTTTCAGCCACCGGAACTGAGACAGTATACCGATTTTGCAACTTAAATGAAGAGAGATTCCGACTGGAAATTTGCCGTGTGGCGGCGTTATTGGAGAGAGTAGATTATGAGTGATACGGAACAGACGCGCATGATAGGCGCAACGGGAATGCCGAACGCGGGCGGAGAGCAAACGATGGTCGCGCCACCGTCGGGAATAGGCAATGCGACATTGCAAATGCCCGCCGCAGGATTCGATCCGGCACGAACCCAGATGGGCGGCACGACGACCTGCCTTGTCTGCGGAACGGTGACGCCGCTTCTGGAAGCCTATTGCGGCGAGTGCGGCTTTTTGCTGGCAACTGTGCTCGTCGGCAATGTCGAGACTGCGCCAATGGAAGCCCCTGCCGCCGAATTGGTTGATATCAATGATGGTCGCCGCTATCGTCTGCGTCTCGGCAACAATACGCTGGGACGACAGGGAACCGATATTCTCATTATGGACGCGACGATCTCGCGCACTCATGCCAGTATCGTTATCGAAAATGGCATCGTTACGATTACGGATTTGGGAAGCAGCAACGGAACCAAAGTCGGTGAGACCCGACTCGGTGCCAATCAGCCCACCGTAACGAAATCGGGAACGCCGCTCAAATTCGGCAGTTGGCGATGTACGCTTGAGATTGGAAATAGCGCGTCTGCTGGAAACGCAGATCGAACCGTGATGGCAAACCGAACTGTCATGACGCCGCCAACAGATACAACGGTTATGGACTCCGGTTTTTCAACGGAACCGCCCATTGCAGAAGAAGCGTTTACTCTTGAGAAAACGCCCGCTGCCTCTGCTTCTACCGTGACGATGCTGCAAAAATTGAGCGGACCCGGCAACGATATTCTGCTTTCGGGCGGAACCGTGACCTTGGGGCGCAAAGTAGGCAGCGATATTGTTCTGACTGACGACCCTTATATCTCAGGCAAGCACGCCGAACTGCGTGCCGACGAGACTGAGATTACCCTCACCGACGTAGGAAGCACCAATGGAACGGTAGTCAATGGGCAAAAATTGGCGGCTGACGAACCCATTCTGCTCCTTGAAGGCGACGAAATCCAGATAGGACGTACAAAATATCGGCTTGTTTTGGGCAAAGCAAGCGAAACGGACGCAGGAGATAGTGAGACGAGCGTCGAATTACCACCACGGGCGCTACAGGGGCAAATGGACGAGCTGCGTAATTTATCTCCCGATTATGATCCCAATATTACTTCGGATTTACTGCCGCCTCGGTAAAATTCTGCTTGCCTACTCGAAAGAAACCGCGAACGGTTAACGAAGGGTTGATGTTTGATGAGCGACGACACATCGGAAGATTTGGACAGCACTGCCAAATTCAATCGTGATGATTTGGTGCGCGGGTGGCACGAGTACGAAGCCCGTTCGCCGCGTGTCGTCCCTGTCCTTAAGTACGCCGCCAAAACCGATATGGGTCAGGTGCGCGAAAACAACGAGGACAAATTCGACTATTACGAGCCGGAAGAGCCGGGCGTTTTGGCGGCGCGGGGCAGTCTGTTCGCTGTTGCAGATGGAGTCGGCGGCGCGGCTGCCGGACAGATTGCTAGTGAAATGATGCTCAAATCGCTGATTTCCGGTTTTTATGATCATCCTGCTCCCGATGTCGAAACCGCGTTGCGCGATGCCGTTGCCCACGCCAATGATCGCGTTTATGGCTTGGCGCAGATGATTCCCGAACGCAACGGCATGGGAACTACACTCACAACCGCGATATTTGTTGAGAATTTTGTGGTGCTGGCGCAGCTTGGCGACAGTCGTGCTTATTTGCTGCGGGATGGCAGTATTCGGCAAGTGACTCAAGATCACTCGTGGGTCGAGGAGCAGGTTCGCGCCGGATTGATGACTCACAACGAAGCCGAAATGTCGCCCTTTCGCAATGTAATCACGCGCTCGATTGGAGCGGCGGCAACGGTTATGCCCGATTTGTTCGTTGAAGAATCGCGCTCCGGCGATGTGTGGATTCTCTGCTCCGATGGTTTGACGGGACACGTCGAGGACAGCGAGATTTTGCGCGTCGCCGGACAGCACGCGCCTTCCGAATCGGTGCGCCAATTGATAGAACTCGCCAATGCACGCGGCGGGCGCGACAATATCACCGCCTTTGTAATTGCGATTCGCGCCATTGTTCCCTACAGTGCCATTGATACTCCCGCCGAAGAGATTTCTTCCGGCGCGAATTCCACTCCCGAACAGAATAAATCCGGCACGCAGAAACTCTCGCCGCGTGCTGTTCCCACTGCCACCGCCTCGGCAGTTGTGGCAACTTCCCCTGCAACGTATGATATGGCGACCCGCAATGTGTGGCGGCGTCTCTTCGGGCGTTAAGCCTTTGGCTTCG
>CAZPZP010000340.1:0-5243 GCA_964591025.1 uncultured Chthonomonadaceae bacterium | reverse complement strand
GCCAAACTCAGGATCATCTCGAATTGACTGAGCAGGGGCGTCTGCTGGCTCACACCGTCGCCGCCCGATGACAAGAACAGGGTACGAAGCAAATTCAGAGCGGTTCAGTACCCAAACAGCCTCCGACAGAACAACAGACATCTTGAGGACGCGACAACAACCCTTATATTTCCCGCGCAAAAAAATTTTTAACCAGAGTTGAATTTTTTTGTTCAACAATGAAAAATTCGAGGGTACAATAAACACAGGCTCCCCGTGCAGCAACACGAGGAGCCTGTGGAACCGGGCGCAGTAGAATGCCCCTTACATCATCGTATTCTACCTCAACCCAGTTCCTCCACGCAACTATTCGAGACACAATGTCTCAAGCAAGGAGAAACTCATGTTCCAATCAAACCGACGTGCCTTTACGCTCATCGAGCTGCTCGTTGTCATCGCGATCATCGCCATTCTCGCGGCGATCCTGTTCCCTGTCTTTGCACAGGCACGCGCTCAAGCCCGCAAAGCCGTCTGCCTCTCCAACCAGAAGCAGATCATCACGGCAGTTCTCATGTATGCCCAAGACTACGACGAGTATTTCCCGCGCACGATGGAGACGGAATCCACCGGATTCCCGCTTACCGTCAGTTGGTGGGCGATTCATAACTACCAAGCCGCCATCGAAGCCTATATCAAAAACGGACGCGGTGCGGACAACAAAGGCAACATCTGGTGGGACCCATCCGACCCGGATCGCGGCAACCGCTACAAGTGGGGATCGTTTTCTGACAACGGACTCGTCACTGGTACACTTCGCAACATGGCAGGAGTTGGAACCCCTGCTGAAACCGTTTATGCCCTGATCCATGAGAAGAATTGGGCGCAAGTGACAGGTGTCACAATGCCACCTGCGCCGCCACCCGCCACCGATCCGTTCTGGAGTTCTGTGTTCTTCGATATGTGCCTCGACCCGTGGGAACCAAACAACAACGCGGCAAGCCCCTATTATTGGTCAAAAGGAACTGCCGCACCGCCTTGTTCGCTTTTTCCGATAGTTAGCGAATGCGGCAGATGGGATTTGCTGATCGATGGACGCTCCAATCTGCCCACGACCAAGCCGCGCTATGGCAACGGGCTTCCCACCGTGTTTGTAGACGGTCACGTCAAATGGATGCCGTTCGAGCAGACCTATCGCGCTCCCGACAGCAATATGTGGGATATGCAGTAGAAAATCTGGCTGTCAGAGAAAATTCGAGCGGAAACTCAACCTTTCCGCTCGTCTTTCTCTCCATAAGTGGCTGCTGTCGAAGGGAAATCCCACAATGCCGAAAAATACTCTCGTAATCCAACCGGAGCGATCTGATGCCGTCAGCGCGAAGGCAAACCGTCTCGTTTAGTTACGCCCTCAATGACCGCTGGGGGACCTTTTATGAATTCGTGAACACCTTCCCGGAACGCGGCGTATCACAGCATTTTTTCCATTCCGGCGTGACCTACCTTGTCAATCGCAACACGCAGTTTGATATTCATTTCGGCTTTGGGTTGTCACGCGAAGCCCCTGATCACCTGATTGCTGCGGGCTATTCCGTCCGGTTCTAACAGAGAAATCGCTTAAACTCCGTACATTCGCCAGCGCGAGGGTTTTAAACCCTCGTCTGAAATGGCGTGCTGCCCCTGTCCTTCGGACGCGCAATGTACGAGATTTATCTGATTTGTCTATAAGCACAGGAATCATAGGGCATCGTATCGAATACCCTTTCAGGAGGCGACAATGGACAAAATACGGGTGGTCATTGCCGAGGATGATCGGCGACAATCGGCAGAACGTCGTCCTGCCCTGTTTCGCGTCTGATTCGCTCGACAGCCTCTTTGATGCTCGCCTCGTCACGTGAACAGAGGGCAACCGATGCGCCTTCGCGTGCCAAACCCAAGGCAGTCGCATAACCGAGTCCCTTGCTCGCGGCGGCAACCAACGCCACTTTGCCCTTGAGTCCCAAGTCCATTCTTTGTTTCTCGTTGCGGGCGCAAATACGTCCCTTCGCCTCAGAGCGATTTTGTGGCGGCTTTGAGTGATGCCGCATAATCGAAAACCTGATCTAAAAGTTTCGGATCGTCTTTGTACGTATGAATCAGGTCTACCAGCGAGCTGCCAACAACAGCCCCATCAGCGAAAGCACAAATCTGGCGGACGTGTTCCGGCTGTGAAATGCCGAAGCCGACACACACCGGCGCATCGGTTCCGGCTTGGATTCGTTCGACCACCGCTTCGAGTTCGGGGGGAATATCGCTTTGTGCGCCCGTCACTCCGGTTCGCGAAACGCAATAGACAAACCCCGTAGACAACGCCGCAACAACGCCGACACGTTCCGGCGTGCTTGTGGGCGCAAGGAGAAAAACTGTATCGAGTCCATTCTGCTCCGAAAGCCGCTTCCACTCGTCCGCCTCTTCCGGCGTCAGGTCGGTCACGATATGGGCATCGGCTCCCGCATTGGCGGCGTCTTGGGCGTATTGCGCCAAACCGTAGCGCAGGATCGGGTTGAAATAGGTCATAAGAATCAGCGGAATGTCGGCGTTCTGCTCTCGAATTCGCCTGACAATTTCGAGGGCTTTGGGAACCGTCATGCCATTAAGTAAAGCACGTTGCGACGACGCTTGAATGCTGCGCCCGTCGGCAAGCGGATCGGAAAACGGTAAGCCGATTTCGACAGCATCCACGCCCGCCCTCGCCAAAGTGAGGACGAGTTCGGCAGTGCGTTCCGCGTCGGGATCGCCCGCCGTGACAAAACAGATCAGGGCTTTTTCGCCCCGCGCCTTCAATTCTGCAAACCGTTGTCCGAGTCTACTCACTGGGTATCCTTCTCAAGCCCCTTCGCCTTGAGTTTGATCCCAAGGCGAAGAGGAATTCGGCATTCGATTAGCCGTGGGGGTTATAGGTTGGCGGAGTAATAGGAAGGCGGCGGAGGCGCGGAGGCAGGCTGCGCGGCTCTCATTGTCTGTTGCATCTGGCTGATTTTAGAAATCATGACAATCGCCAAAATTGCGGCAGCAATGCTGACCACCTCGCTGAACATTGTTGCTTGAGTTACTGTACGCAAAGTATCCAAGGAGTCGCTGTTATTGCCGCGTGCAGCAATTCGACTGATCACGTTCGAAACGATCCAGCAAATCCACCAAGCCCCAACTAAAGGCGGTGTCCCTCCTGCCACACTCAGAGAAGCATTACTTTGCTCACTGCGCCGCCATAATTCCGACGTCACTTGGATGGAACGGACGATATTAAGAAAAGGAATGAACCAATATCCCACCGACCAAGCCGGGGTACAATCCGTTTCGCCACTCCCAACAACCTTTAGATTGGTATAGGCACGATAACCAAGAAACCACTGTGGTAACATAAACTGCTAATTGAATGAGTGCAATCAAAGCAACGACAACATCGCTTCCCTCCGCCTGCTCCTGTGTCGCCACTCCTTGCTGTAGTGCATCAATCAATCCAACGCGAGCATTATACAAAATCACACTGCCCAAATTCACAATGATCCCGAAAATGAGTATACCGCGCACGATGAGCGAGCGCGTTTTCTCGCTTGCTTGTCCCTCCGCCAAACTCACCGGAATAGCCACTGTCCTTCCTCCTCAAATGATACTCTTGCGGATTTAACGTGACGGTTCGTAAGCGCAGACCGCCTTGGGTTGCTATAAGCCGAGAGCGTTAACGACGGTGGTCATGTCTTTGTCGCCACGCCCGGAATTATTGATAATCAAAATGGTTTCCGGCGTTAATTGATCGCGCATTTTTTCGAGATGGGCAATCGCGTGCGCCGTTTCCAGTGCAGTGATAATGCCTTCGGAGTGTGCCAGAAGTTGGAGGGCATCGAGTGCCTCTTGGTCGGTGACGGAGACATATTGAGCGCGTCCGCTGTCTTTGAGATAAGAATGTTCCGGTCCGACGCCGGGATAGTCCAAACCCGCCGAAATCGAGTGCGACGGCGCGACTTGTCCATCGGCGTCTTGAATGAGATAACTTGCGGAGCCATGCAGGACGCCGGGCGTGCCGACAGACAGCGGGGCGCAATGGCGTCCTGTGGCGATTCCTTCTCCTGCCGCCTCGACGCCAACCAGTTTCACAGATTCATCTTCGAGAAATGGATAGAAAATTCCCATCGCGTTGGAGCCGCCACCGACACACGCCAAAATATAATCAGGAAGCCGCCCTTCACGCTCTAAAATCTGCGCCCGTGTCTCGCGCCCGATGATCGCCTGAAAATCACGGACAAGCATCGGATACGGATGCGGTCCCACAACCGAGCCAATGATATAGTGCGTGGTGCGAACATTCGTTACCCAATCGCGCATGGCTTCATTGGTGGCGTCTTTGAGCGTTCCCGTTCCCGACGTGACGGGAATCACCTTCGCGCCGAGAAGCCGCATTCGGGCGACATTGAGTGCCTGCCGGTGAATGTCCTCTTCACCCATGTAGACCTCACAGCTCATCCCGAAGCGAGCGCAGACCGTGGCAGTAGCGACTCCGTGCTGTCCTGCTCCCGTTTCGGCGATAATGCGCGGCTTGCCCATCCGTTTGGCGAGCAGTCCCTGTCCGAGAGCGTTGTTGATTTTGTGCGCCCCGGTGTGGCATAAGTCTTCGCGTTTGAGATAGATTTTCGCGCCGTATCGCTCTGAAAGCCGCTCGGCAAAATAGAGCGGAGTTGCCCGCCCGACAAAATCGCGCAGGTAGCCGTCCAGTTCCGCCTGAAACGCCGGATCGGACTGTGCCTTTGTGTATTCCGCCGCGAGTTCGTCCAACGCCGGAATGATCGTTTCCGGCACGAATCTGCCCCCAAACGCCCCAAACCGTCCCCGCGCATCGGGAACCTGCACTGTTTCGCGCTCCATTACTCCCATGCTCATTTTCTCTGTAACCCCATTTCACTTTCTCTGAAATTTATTCGCACTATGCCGCCGCACAATCGGTATACTGCCGCTTTCTTGGTGAGTGCAAACCCAAAACAAGATCGTCGCGTGGAATGCCCCTCTCCATCAGCTCAACGCCAATATCCCGCTCCGTACGGTTTTCCTCAATCCAGACTTTGTCGTCAATGATCCTCAAAATGAAATAGACCTCTTGCAAGAGTCTAGCAGAATAAATGTCTGCGTGCAGGGGGCGTTGCGCCGTGCCGTGCTTCGCACTCAATCCCAATGCGAAGCGATAACGTTCCGATTAGGGATTGCGTCCGTAGGACGCCTGTTTTTTAGACGGGTACGTT
>CAZPZP010000339.1:0-5248 GCA_964591025.1 uncultured Chthonomonadaceae bacterium | reverse complement strand
ATTAGCGAAAACTACCAAAGGGTTACTGAATTGCAGAATTGGCTTGATGCTCTTGATGCTAATGTTTGAAACTCACTGCGAGGAAATCGAATAAAAACGGTCTGCCTCCTCACTTTGTGAAAAAAAACGCAAAGTTTGCCGCGTGGCGGATATAATCTGCCTTTGCCGAGCGTACTCGGATATAATCTGCCTTTGCCGAGCGTACAGAGAAGAGAACAGTGAGATTTTCGGGCAAGGAAACAGACACAATGGCGTATGCGGATTTTCAAGACTTTTTGGCACGATTGGAGCGTGAAGGCGAACTCAAGCGCATCTCTACACCCATTGATCCGTATCTGGAGATCACCGAGGTTTCAGACCGCGTAATGAAAATGCCGGGCGGTGGACCGGCGTTGTTGTTCGAGAATCCGACGGGCAAAAACATTCCGCTCGCCATCAACGTTTTTGGCTCTTACAAGCGCATGAGTATGGCTCTCGGCGTAGATGATATGGAAGAGATCGCGTGCGAAATCACCGACCTGCTCAAGCCCGAAGTGCCGCGTGGACTCCTCAACGCCGCCAAAGAATTTCTCCCCAAACTCGCCATGCTCGCCAAAATTCCACCGCGCCACGACAAAGGCGACGGACGCTGTCAAGAAGTTGTCATGACAGGCGATAATATCGATCTCGACAAATTTCCGATTTTACACTGCTGGCCCGAAGACGGCGGACGCTATATCACTCTGCCGCTCGTTTTTACGCACGACCCGAACAACGGCAAGCGCAACGTCGGAATGTACCGCGTTCAAGTGTTCGACAAGCGCACAACCGCCATGCACTGGCAGATGCACAAAGTTGGCGCGGAACACGCCCGAATCAGTGCCGAAAAGCGCAGAAAAATTGACGTATGTATTGTCTTGGGCTGCGATCCGGCGATCACCTATTCCGCGACGGCTCCGCTTCCGCCCGGTATTGACGAGATGCTTTTTGCCGGCTTCCTTCGTAAAAAGCCAGTGCGCCTCGTCCGAGCCAAAACCGTGGATGTCGAAGTTCCCGAAGACGCCGAAATCGTTATCGAGGGGCAGATTGATCCGTTCGAGAAACGCATGGAAGGTCCCTTTGGCGATCACACGGGATATTATTCGCTTGCCGATATGTATCCGGTTCTCCATGTCACTGCGATCACGCACCGCCGCAATCCCGTCTATCCTGCAACCATTGTCGGACAGCCGCCGATGGAGGATGGAATGCTCGGCAAAGCAACGGAGCGATTGTTCCTGCCACTGCTCAAATTGACAGTTCCCGAAGTTGCCGATATGAACCTGCCCGTCGAAGGCATTTTTCACAATATCGCCCTTGTCTCCATCAAAAAACGCTATCCCGGTCACGCATTCAAGGTGATGCACGCCCTGTGGGGTTTGGGACAGGCGATGTTTACCAAAATAATTTTTATTTTCGATGACGATGTAGACGTGCAGAACGTCAAAGAATGCCTGTGGCGATTCGGCAATAATATCGATCCGGAGCGCGATATGTGTGTGGTGCGCGGACCCATTGACGTTCTCGATCATTCATCGCGCACGCTTGGTTTTGGCTCGAAAGTGGGCTTCGACTGCACGCGCAAACTACCCGCCGAAGGGTTCCACCGCGAGTGGCCCGACGTGATCACGATGTCGCCCGCTGTCAAAAAGAAAATTGACGGCTTGTGGGATTCGCTGGGCATCAAATAGGCAATGATCTTGCTCCCCAAGCCGTTTGTGCGTCCGAAGAAAGCACGGCAAGGAAGTTGCCCTCGTCTGAGGAATTTATTCCGCCGAAACGAAGAGAAGCGGATTTCGTTTGCAGAGTTGGGTTCGATAGGGTATCCTGTGATCACGTGTCAGACCTAATAGGAGCAAACAAATTTTGGAGAGTGAGCAGTCCCAACCGGAAATTGAAGAGCAAGAACAAAACGCCGGAATGAGTGCGGAGAGCATACTTTTTGTTCAAGAGATGCAATGGGGAGAGCAGCCCGTCCGCCTGACCGCTTACCGCCAAACCGAAATGCCGACGGAAGCCCCCGTAACTTCGGTTCATGTGGTCGCGTTTCAGGGCGATAAAGTGTTGGCAGTGCGGGATCGGCGCGGCATTTTCGGCTTTCCGGGCGGACGCCTTGAAGCTAGTGAGAGTTATGAGCAAGCCTTAGCGCGAGAGGTATATGAAGAGGCACGCGCCGTGATTCGTGCCGATGTGCATCTGTTCGCCATGATGAAAATCGAATGTACGACGCGACTGCCTCATCGCAATTATCCGCATCCTTATACTTATATGGCGATGTATGCGGGAGCCGTCGAAGCACTCAAGCCTGTTGGCAACGATCCGGCAGGAGTGATCACAGGGCGTGATCTCTTCAATTTTCCCGATTGCGAGAAATACTTTGCGGCACATGACCGTATTCTGTTGAAAGAAGCGATCAAAATTCTCTCGAAAAAGCCCGAAGGCTTTATGAAACCATTGCACGCCTATTTGACTTGGCTCAAGGAGAGCAAGAAACAGGTCGTTGGGTGATTGGGTCGTTGGGCAATTCAGTTTCAACCTCTGCGATCTCCAATGAGAGCATGAAAGTTGAAATCACGTTCCCCAATGACCCAATCACCCACCGACCCAACGACCAAATCATGACCGAATCTACCGGAAAATTAGTGGTCGCGATTACAGGAGCAAGCGGTGCGCCGTATGCGATCAAGTTTCTGCAAGAAGCGGTCAAGCACTATCGCGAAATCTATGTTGCCCTCTCAGATCAGGCGTTGCAGGTGATCAGTTTAGAGACGGGGCAGACGGTCAATCCGCGCACGGTCTCGGCGGAAACGTTGCTCGGTTTCCCCTCCGATGTGCTGAAATTCGTGGAAAAGCGGGATTATTTCTCGCCTCCGGCAAGTGGCTCCTTTCGGCATGACGGCATGGTGATTGTGCCGTGTTCAATGGGAACAGCCGCCCGAATCGCCAACGGAATCAGCGATGATCTAGTCACACGCGCCGCCGATGTCTGCTTGAAAGAGGGACGCAAACTGATTCTTGTGCCGCGTGAAACACCGTGGAACTTGATTCACCTGCGGAACATGACGCAGCTCGCCGAAGCGGGCGCGACTATTCTCCCTGCGGCTCCCGGATTCTACCATCAGCCGAAAACCATTGACGATTTAGTGTCGCAGCTTGTCGGGCGTATTTTGCAGCAGTTGGGCGTACAGCAGAATCTCACGCCGCAGTGGGCTTACGATGAATAACAGTTGCGGGTATTGAAGACACTTGTTGTGCAATAGTGGTCACCGGGTACGTTTTGTACACGGCAATAAAATGCAGGCGTCTTTCAGACGCACAATGCTTCGAATTGGCTCTCCTCTCCTCACAGAAGAAGGGGCGAGAGTGAGGTAGACGGGGGGGGTTCCACCTCCGGCAAGGGCGAATGATGAACATTTTTCGGGCTTTTTGGGTACGCACACGGCAGATACTGGAAATGGTGAAATTTGAACATACCATTTTTGCCCTGCCGTTTGCCTTGATGAGTGCCCTTTTAGCGGCGGACGGCAAATTTCCTCCGCTCGATAAATTGGGTTGGATATTGCTCGCTATGGTCGGGGCGCGAAGTGCGGCGATGGCATTCAATCGACTCGCCGATGCAAAAATCGACGCTGAAAACCCGCGTACCGCGACCCGTCATATTCCTGCAGGAATTCTCACTAAAACGCAGGTCGGGATTTTCCTTGCTATTTCGATTGCGCTGTTCGAGTGGGCAGCGTACCGACTTGGAACACTGTGTTTTGCCTTGTCACCTGTTGCGCTGGTGTTCATCCTCGGCTATTCTCTGACCAAACGCTTTACGGCGATGTGTCATCTTTTTCTTGGGTTCGCCATCGGAATCGCACCAACGGGAGCGTGGCTGGCAATACGCGGCACCTTTGATCTTGTTCCCATTCTGCTCTCTCTTGCCGTAATGCTCTGGATCGGCGGCTTCGATATGATCTATGCCCTCCAAGATTACGAGCATGATGTCCAATCGCGGCTACATTCGTTTCCCAAAGCGTTCGGCAAAGTCAACGCGCTGCGGATGTCTCGCCTGATGCATTTTATCATGGTGCTGCTTTTGGTGGCGGTGGGCGTGCAATATGGTTTGCATCTGATCTACTATCTCGGCGTCGTGTTTGTCGCCGCGTTGATTATTTATGAGCAGAGTCTGGTACGCCACAACGATTTGAGCAAGGTCAATTTGGCGTTTTTCACGCTGAACGGATGGGTCAGTATCAGTCTGTTCTTCTTCGTGTTGCTGGACACCTCGCTGTTACGAGGCTAAAAGAGAAAGACCCATGTTGCGGATCGGCAGTGTTCCTTATCTCAATTGCAAGCCGCTAGTGGACTGGTTCCATGAAGAGGTTTGCGACGTTGCGGCAGAAGTCACCTATGCGGTTCCGTCCCAACTCGCGGAGATGCTGCGGCGTGATGAGACCGATGTTGCCAATGTCTCTATCTTCGAGGCGTTCCAAAATCCTAACTTAGTTCTGATTCCTAATATCTCTATTTCGGCGTATAGTGCGGTCAAGAGTGTGCGTCTTTTCTCGAATGTGCCGTTTGCAGCGATCAAGTCTGTCGCCCTCGACACCAGTTCGCTGACTTCGGCGGCACTGACACGCATTTTACTCGCGGAGCAGTTTCACATTACGCCGGAATTTGTTGCCCATACGCCCAATCTGGAGAAAATGCTCTCCCAATTCGACGCAGGCTTGATAATCGGTGATCTCAATCTATTCGAACTGCCCGAAAATGTGCAGGTTTATGACTTAGGTCAAGGCTGGCATGACCTCACCGGCTTGCCTTTCGTCTATGCGGCATGGTTAGCGCGAACCGACCGCATTTCGCCTGAAATGACCCCTATACTCGAAACGGCGAAGACGTGGGGCTTGGCGCATCTGGAAGAGTTGGCAGTCAAGTGGGCGGCAAAATGGAATTTGCCGGTGGACCGCAGTTGCGATTATCTCCTCAACGTCATGAACTACGATCTCACGCCTGAGCAATGGCAAGGGCTAAACCTTTATCATCAAAAATGCTTCACGCATGGTTTGATACCGGAAATCTTCCCTCTGAAAATCGCTGAGTAACGCCCGTGTTCGTGCGTTTCCTCTTGACAATTGGCGTGGTTTTTGCTATAATTTGGTTGTGTTGCCGATGTAGCTCAGTGGTAGAGCAGCTGTTTCGTAAACAGCAGGTCGTCAGTTCAATCCTGACCATCGGCTTGAAG
>CAZPZP010000338.1:0-5263 GCA_964591025.1 uncultured Chthonomonadaceae bacterium | reverse complement strand
CTCCTAGAGAGAGTACTGCCGTTACCACTGCTGGCAAGCCTTCCGGCACTGCCGCAACCGCCAGTGCCACACCCAAGATGAGAACATCGAAGAGTGCCGAAATTCCGCGCACTTTTTCGACAATAATGATCGTGGCGATCATGACTATAGCGATAATGACGACACTGATCGCAAGCATTTTGCCCGTTCGGTTTAGCTCCTTTTGCAAGGGCGTGATTTCGTCGGGAGCTTCTTTCAGCATTCCGGCGATGCGCCCCATTTCGGTTTGCATTCCGGTTGCCGTCACGATGGCTTTGCCATGTCCATAAGTCGCCGCCGTGCCGCTGAAAATCATGTTATGGAGGTCGCCGAGTCCGGCTTCCCCTGTAACGGGCGCGATGTCTTTTAGTACTGGTAGACTCTCGCCCGTCAGTGTGGCTTCGGCTGTTTGCAGCGCGGAGGATTGAATCAGGCGTGCGTCGGCGGGAACAATGTCGCCTTCCTCGATGAGAATAAGGTCGCCTAAAACCAGTTCCGCCGCCGGAATACTCCGCCGCTCCCCGTCTCGGAATACAGTCGCTTCGGCGGCAGACATCACGCGCAGCGCAATGACTGCTGCTTCGGCGCGTGATTCCTGCACGTAGCCCATAATCGCATTGAGCAGCACGATGGCGAAGATCGCCATCGCTTCGTAGGGCAGTGCCGATTCACGCTCGACAAGCCACAATGCTGTGGAAATCGCTGTAGCGACGAGCAGTAAAATCACAAACACATCCCCGAACTGCGCGAGGAATTTTCTCCACCCCGGCACTGCCTCTTCTGCCGTCAACTCGTTGCGTCCATCGCGTTCAAGCCGCGCCTGTGCTTCGGTTTCACTTAAGCCGCGCTCCGCATCCGTGACCAGCGAAGCGAGAACCGCCTCAACCGACTGTTGATAAGGCATTGCCTGCGGACGTGGAACCGTGGTGGTAATCATTACTCTTTGTTCCCTCTCTCCAGATACTGAAGCACTCGCGACGATACAACTGAATCTGTCCCTTGTGGGGTCAGTATTCCTGCCGCAACAAAGCAGACATATTGCCAAATTCGACGGCGTGGAGTCAAAGATACGAGGGGAGAGGGGGAACAGTTCCTAACCGCATTCAGGGCGGCGCAGAACACGCGCAACGGAGTGCGGGCAATATATAAGGCGGCATCATGTCCGTCATTGCCGCTGTCCTGCTTGCCTTTAGGCGGGGGATGAATTACCTTCCGAATGCGTTACTTTTGTCTCGGCAAAAGGCTTTGCAATGGATTGTCACTTGACAAGTGTTTGCTCTTCTGTTATACTGTCCGTAGAAATCAGGAAGATGAAACCCGTCTGTGGTGAAGTTATGTCCAGCCGCGCCGCCTGCAAAGTTTCTGCTGTTTAGGGACAATAATCAGCCTCCCGTTGACAGTCAGTGAGTTGTAGGAAAGGTGACGCGCCGCCGCTGTCTCCGAGCAGAACAGGTCTGTTTCCCTCTCCCGATTTTGCACACAGACTTTGTAGGCTTGTCCTACAAAGAAGAGGCGGGGATACTGCCATCAAACGCCAACGTGAACCAGTAGGTTGTGCGTAGTTTGAGAAGCCCCTTGCGTTTACGCAGGGGAGTATGTCACCAAGTACAAGAACGTATCTGCCTGAGAAGGTTTTAAGACCCCATGCATAATAAGCCGTTTTCCCAATCGGCGAAATGTCTCAAAAATTCGCCCCTACGATGACCGGAGAGGTGGCTTCAGAGAAATCCGAGACATTTTAATGTCACCTTAATTTACGCCAAAATGCTCAAAATGGCGCAAACGCTTATTGTGCATGAGGTCTTTAGGGATTAGGTTTTAGGACAATTCCATTGCGGTTACAAGAACGTACCCATCTCAACACCAGGCGTCCTGCGGACGCATAATCCCCAAGCATGAGTCTCCTCTCTCCTCCGAACGCAGTGAGGGGAAGAGGAGAGGGGCAGAGGGTGAGGTTAAGCGCGTTGAATGGCGCGGCGGCGATACAAAAACTCGAACAGGTTGCCTTCGTGCGGCTGATCCCATTTGACGTGGGAAGTCGGCAACGCTCCGAGATTCAAGCGTTCGATATGCGGCGAATCGAGCAGTTGACTGGTGAATTTCGGGTCGTCCGTAATCGCTGTGACGACAAGGGAAGGTCCCATTTTCTCAACCATTTCATCCTGCGGCATCTCAATAACGCTTGCATACGGAAACAGAAATTCGCGATTGCCAAGCGGATGATCGAACTGATCACAGAGAACAATCGTTGGGAGCAGATAGGTGCTGCCGTTCTGTTCAACAATGCGCCCGCCGTCCCGATATTTCGCCGTAACATCGGTGGCTCCCGGAGTTTTGAGTCCCTCCTCGATGGCACTTTCAATATACTCTGCCATCTTCGGATTCGCAAATCCCGCCAGACCCGCATTCGGATCGTTCGCAGGAAGCGGTTTCAATACTGCGAGTTTTCGTGCCAGTGCGTCGGCGAGTTCCGCGCCATGCGAAGGAACAATCACTGCCGAAGCGTTGATGCAGGAACGTCCGCCATTGTCGGCAATAGACGCCGCGATTACATCCACATACTGATCCCAATTCGCGATCTTGTCCGCGCCAACAAGGACTTTGCTCCAGCCGGGTCCGTGAACTTCGACGCCGGGATTGGCGGCATAGCGTTCTACTGTGGACTGATCCCCAAAGATAATCGCACGCTTGCAGACTTCCATCACAGCGGCACTGCCTTCGTGATCTGTTGGATAAAATGAAAACGCTTCTGCTGGAATGCCCGCTTTGATAAACGCTTGAATGATGCGGTACGGTGTCCAAGGCTCTTCACGTCCGGGCTTGAGAATTACCGGAATTTTCAGGGCGATTGCCGGAATCCAGAGCGAATTGACGCCCGGCGAATTGGAAGGCAGAACAATACCGAGCGCGTTGGTCGTCGCATAGTAACTGACCGGAACGCCCGCCTGTTCTCCGTAGCCTTTATCGAGGATATTGAGATCGAGTCCGCGAGTGAGACCGCGCAGAATAATCGGCATTTCGGCGAAAACCGAATAGATTTTTGCCATATTGCGCCGAATCAAAACGTGCGGCAAGCCGCTCGAAGCCGATAATGCTTGAACGTAATCGTCAGGGGTTTGCTCTTGATTGCCAACGGACAGGGTCGACTCCATAAAGTGCTTGCCCGCCTCCGCGCACATCGCGATCAGGGTATCACTGGGAATTGCCTTGAGGGCATCGCGATTGGAATGGCGCATATCGCGCTTAATCATCGCGGCGTTTGCCTGATTCATAATGGCGACGGCTTCGCCGCTTCGAACGCTGACGAGTTCGGTCTTGTCGAGGCTTTCATAGGGTTTGCCCTGTCGCAGTACAGGAATTTCGGGAAGGCTCATAGTGCGTGTCTTTCTGAAAAAAATTCTATCGTTACAACAACGGACGCGAAAAAGGAAATTTGGTATCGCTGAAATAGACAAGAAAAGAGGGCTGTACTTTGCATATAACAAAGTACGCCCCTCATTTTTCACGAGGTCTGTTTAATTTTACGTATAGCAAGCCAGCGAAGTTCGGCTTACTTGCGCGAGGATTTAATGAGAGCGGGCTTTTCTATATTTCCGGTCACCATTTGCATCGGCGTCAAACTCAGAGCGAGCAAAGCCGCCGCCAAACTCATCGGAGCCGTGCGCGACGTGATTTGCGCCATGAGATCAGGCGCGATGGACGGGTTGATTTTGCCGCACTTAACGAGCGTATCAAGCTCCAAAATCTCGCGTGCCTGTCTGCCGCGTTCCTGCGGACTGACATAGCGTCGTTTTGCCTCTTCTTCCGTAATCCACTCCACTTCATCGTCATGACCAACGAAGCGATTGTAAACTTCATGCTGATTCGCCATAGTATGCTAACCTCGCTTGACCAATTCTGCCGTTACAATACGTCGGTTTTTCGTGTCCCATCCTGCTTCAAGGACTTTCCAGCCTAAAGAACGGGACAGGAGAATTTCATATTGTCTCAAATCCTCTATGTCCTCTACGTCGAGATAGATACCTTTTATTCCCAGCTGTGTTTCTGTTTTGAGAACGGCACTATCATGTGGAAATTGCAGAAGATATTCTTGTGCTTCTTCGACAAGTAACGATGTGCTGCAGAAACCTTTGTTCCAAATTGTCTCGCCGATCAATGCTTCGCTATCGAACTGTATCAACTTTTCAGGGGACAGCCACTGTCCACGAAAAAGCGTTACGGGCGGAAGCGGATTCTTGGAAATCGCTGCATCAATTCGAAAAATTTTCGTCCATACTTCCGGCAAAGGAACAGGCGGCAACGCCTCATCCTCGGTACTGCGGAGCGTATCGTTGATCATCAGATACTCGCTCTGCTTGTAGCAACGAAGGGCGTCAATCTCATCTTCTGTCAACACATGAGAGACAGACGCGAAAAACTCCTCGCCCCACTGTGCCGCCGCTATCGGATCGGTAAAAGTCATCATGATGCAATCGGAATAATCTCAGGCACTATCGGCTTACGGCTCGGCATCGTGACTCGCAGGTGGCGTTCAATCGCGTCGCGCCATTCTGCGTGTGTCGGCGGCTCCAGAAAATGCTTGTAGGCAATCGCCATTTGCCGCGCCGCCATCTCCGGCGGCATCATTCCGACGCCTGTTCCCAATCCGGGACACGCGATTGTGGCAATACGCAGTTCCTGTGTCGCGTTATGCTTGTGTGTCGCTAAGAGCATCGCCCGCATCGCACTATAGACGTTATCGGTTCCTTCGACCACCATTGGGACGCGCATCGTCGGCGTATGCGCCAGAAACGGATGCTGCGGGTCGCCTGTTTCGATGATGAAGCAAGTTCCGACGGGCTGCTCGCCCCAAAATTCCACTCGAATACGTGCCTGTACGCGGACTGCCAATTCATCGCCGAAGTAGCGAATAATCGCCGCATCAATTCCGCCGTCCATCAACCCGAAAGAGTTGGCGGGGCTGACCATAAGATCGAACGCCGGCAACTGCTCAAAACAGCCGTGGACTATTCGCACTCGTTCCCATGCCTGAAATGCCGTACGCCATGCCGCGCACAGTGCCGGATTCGGATCAACAAGAATAATTTCAAATGGTGCTGTCATATTGGCTCTCAAATCGGGCATTTACGAGAGTTGCCGACAAAAATATCATACCACACTCTGCATTCTTTTTCAACACAGCAATTTTCGGGTAACAGTTCAGGGTTGTGGGAGTAAAGTTTCAGGCAGGCGTGGCAACGGGTTG
>CAZPZP010000337.1:2167-5266 GCA_964591025.1 uncultured Chthonomonadaceae bacterium | reverse complement strand
TCCCTATGGAAGCAGTGCTTCACTCGCCGACGCCCTCGCCGGCAAACAGGCGACAAACGCCCCTGCGTTGTCGCTGGTGGGCGGATTTATCGGGCTGTATATTCTGCTTTTGGTTCCCGTCTCGTATGTCATTCTCAAAAAATTAGACAAGCGCGAACTCTCTTGGGTCACCGCTCCCATTTTGATTTTGGGCTTTTCCGGCGTCTCGTATGCCATCGCCTCGAATATCAAGGGCGGAATGCTGACGGTCAACAGTGCGGTGGTTTACGAAGGGTTTGCCAATTCGGACACGCTGGGAGGATATGGGCGCATGACGCTGTATTCACCGAAACGCGCAGAATATGACATCAGCATCGGTGCGCCCACTGACCAGACGGCGTATTCCGACATTGCGCCGAGTGAAGTTCAGAACTCCGTCTACAACAACGCGGTCAATACTCTGACTATCGCGCATGACAAAACCACGACGCTCAAAAATACGGCAGTGCGGCTGTGGGACAAGCGCAGTTTCGAGATGCCCGTCGTCGAATCGCTTGGCGGCGGAATCCAAGCCAAAGTGACAATGCGAAACGCCAATATCGCCGAAATCACCGTGACGAACAAAACGAAATATACGCTCCGCCATTGCGCCATTGCCTACAGCGATCAGGTCGCACAAATCGGAGAACTCAAGCCTAATCAATCCCAAACCAAGACGCTGAGAGTGGCGGGCGTCGGCAAGAACTGGCAGGTGGGTGTCTCCGTACCCGCAATGTCCGGCGATGCTTTTAATACGAAAGCGGGCAAAGTCCGTCCCGAAGTGACACGGCGATTTATTGAGAGTTCCTTGGCAAGTGCCGTCGGTCAGCGGGGCAGCAATAACCAGTATTATGGTGGAAGCGTCTCGTCCGGCTATGGACTTACGACTCCCATTTTCACGGGATGGTTCGATGAGCCGACGCTCGATGTGCGCGTCAATGGCGCAAAACCCGAAGGCGTGCAGGTCGGTCTGGTTTATATCAACCTGCCCGTTCCAAGCAACGCGCCGAACGCCCTGACCGTCAAAGCCAATCCGTTCATGCAAAAGCCCGTTCTCGATCTGCCGGACGGCAGTCGCGGAGATTTTCAGCCATGATCCAAAATCCTGTTCTTCGCAAGGAACTGCTGATCCGAATGCGTCTGCGTTCACTGGCGTCGGCAAAAGCGGGCATTCTCGCTGTTGTCTTGCTGGTGGTCGGCTGGATTCATTACGAGGCGATCAGCAGTATGCTGTCCTCCGATTCGATGTCTCGCGGCTATGATGAATTGAGGCTGCTGATCGCCGGACAAACCATTCTGCTGTTTCTGCTCACTCCCATTGCCGCCGCCAATGCCATCACGCAGGAAAAAGAACAGCAGACTTGGGAGATGCTCGTCTTTACGCGCCTGACGAATGCGGAGATCATTTTCGGCAAACTGATCGCCCGCCTTGTGCCGTCGTTCGTGTTGATGATTTTGGCGTTCCCTCTCACGTTGTTTGCGTTCAGTCTGGCAATGCAGAATCGAAGCGGTTGGGCGCAGCTCCATTTCGGGAATCTTGTCGCGTGCTATGCGGTGCTGATCATCACGACGATTTTCTTTACCACCGTCGGCTTGTTTATCTCGTGGCTGGTCAAGCGCACGATTTTTGCCGTTATGGGAGCCTATACGTTTGTGGTTGGTTTTCTCATGGTAGGAACCTATATCATCACCGGAGCCGCTTCCCAGTTTAGTCCTGAGCGCAGTTCCGGTTTTTGGGAATGGTTTCCCCTGCTCTGGATCAATCCCATCTATCTGATGGGGCAAGCGATGGAGCCTGCGAAACCCTATGGATTTCTCTATATGACGCTGGGGTTGTTTGCCTATGTGATTTTGACCGTTTCGATGCTGGGAATTATGTGGCTGAAATTTCATCGCTCGTCGTCTATGGTGGGCGGATAAAGGAAACGACGCATCGGGGGTTTTCAACCTCCGACACATTGCGATTTACTGTCGAATTTGTTTTTTGAGGGGAGAATGCCATGCCGCCGATGGTTGAGATTAAGCATCTGCGAAAAGAATACAAAGACCTCGTCGCCGTCAAAGACTTGTGCCTTGAACTGGAACAGGGCGATATTTTCGGGTTTATCGGTCCCAACGGCGCGGGCAAAACCACCACGATCAAGATGCTCGCCACCCTGCTCGCTCCCACTACCGGACAGGCATTCATCAACGGCGTGGATGTGGTCAAGCACCCCGAACAGATTCGCTCTATCGTGGGCTATATGCCTGACTTTTTCGGCGTGTACGACGATATCAAGGTGTGGGAGTATCTCGACTTTTTCGCCGCCGCCTATCGCATTCCCCGCGACAAGCGGGCGCAAATTATTGATGACGTTCTGACGTTGACCGATCTTGTGGTCAAAAAAGATGCCTATGTCGAATCGCTCTCGCGTGGTATGAAACAGCGGCTGTGTCTCGCCAAAACTCTGGTGCATGATCCCAAAGTGATGCTTTTAGATGAACCGGCGTCGGGGCTTGATCCCCGCGCCCGCATCGAGATTCGCGAACTGCTCAAAGAGTTACAGGCGATGGGCAAAACGATCATTGTCTCGTCACATATCCTGCCTGAAATGGAGGAGTTCTGCAATAAAGTCGGCATTATCGAGCGTGGCGAATTGATTGTCGCGGGCGATGTGAATACGATTGCGCGGCAGGTACGCGGTCAGCACAATATCGAGATCGGCATTGTCGAAGAGATGGAACGGGCAGAGGCGATTCTGCTCGGCATGAGTGATCTGATCCGCGAAGTCAAAATTACGAGTGGGGCGTCGTTGTATGCCGAAGCCTCGCCGGAAGCCGCACGCACGCAGACACTTCAGCGCAACGTCCACGCGCATAAAGGCGGCGCGATCCAGATCGGTTATATCGGCGAACCTGATGAGGAGTTTCGGGTTTTGGCGGTGCTGGTACAGGCGGGCATCAAAGTGCGCTCGTTCCATACGCCGGAAACCGATCTCGAAGATGTGTTCCTGCGGGTCACCAAAGGGCAGGTCGCATAGAACCCCACCCCAACCCTCCCCTTGCATAAGGGGAGGGAGTCAATGCACTGTCCTAACCCTC
>CAZPZP010000337.1:0-2067 GCA_964591025.1 uncultured Chthonomonadaceae bacterium | reverse complement strand
TAAGGGGAGGGAGTCAATGCACTGTCCTAACCCTCCCCTTGCATAAGGTAGGCAGGATATGAACCCCAACCCTCCCCTTGCATAAGGGGAGGGAGTCAATGCACTGTCCTAACCCTCCCCTTGCATAAGGTAGGCAGAATATGAACCCCAACCCTTCTCTTCACGAGGGAGGGAGAATATGAACCCCAACCCTCCTCTTCACGAGGGAGGGAGCCAGAAGTTCCTCTTCTCACGAAGGTTTCATTTCAGGGGAGGGAGCATCTGATTCCCCCTCCTTATGCAAGGAGGGGGTTAGGGGGTGGTTGAAGGAGAAAAGCACGATGTCCGTAATTACGCGAATTTTGCCCGACAATCCGGTTTTGACAAAGGAACTGCGCGTTCGTATGCGCGGGGCGCGTGCCTATTGGATCATCTTCGGCTATCTGACTTTTCTGGCGTTGGTGCTGATCGTCCAGTATGCGGCGTGGCTGTCCAGCGTCAAATATTCGGGGGGCGGGGCGTCCAATGCCGCGCAGCTTGGTAGCGACATCTTCAATATGATCATGGCGACTCAGGTATTTTTGGTGCTGTTTATTACGCCCGCCATCACCAGTGGAGCCTTGACCATCGAACGCGAACAGCAGACAATGGATTTGCTGACCCTCACGCGCTTGCCGCGCCGAAGCATTATCTCCGGCAAACTGCTGGCGGCGACGGCGTTCACTGCTCTGCTGTTGGTGTCGTCACTGCCCTTGATTTCGGTCTGTTTCATGCTCGGCAGCATCGATCCGCTGATGGTATTCAGTTATTATATGATGATGCTGTTTGGCAGTCTGCTCATCGGGGCGATAGGATTGATGTGGTCGTCCTTGGCGAAAACCACAACGCAAGCCGTCATGATTACGTATGGATCACTGTTTATTCTGTCTTTCCTCGTCGCGATGATGTATGCCATCAACTTGAACACCTATCACAGCGGAATGATTTTCGAGAATTTGTTTCTTGCCGTTGCCCAGCCAATTTTCGGAACCAAGTTTTTTGGCTTCACGGTCTTCGAGGGATTCGGGTTTTCGGTGTTCTGTGTTTTGTTTACGATACTGGCGAGTGCCGTCGCAATGAGCCGCCTCGATATGTACCCGGAGCGCAAAGGCGGTCTGCTGCGCGGTTTGGCGGCAGGAACGCTTGGATTTCTGTTTCTGGCGGCAACGTACTGGTGGCTTGATGCGTGGTTCAATCGCGGGCAGCAAGCAGTTCAGTTCAGTATTCAGCCTCCCGCGTTGTCTCTGAGTATCGCGGCGACTCTGCTGATGCTGTTGGTTCCAGTGTATGCGACGGGCGAGTGGACGGATGATGAACGCCGCTCCTTCTTCAAGAGTTATTTCGCGGGGTTCAGTCGCTCCGGCTTGAAGATGGGGCGGATGTCGTCGGGCATTGCGTTTTTGATTGGTCTTTGTTTGGTGAGTTTCGCGGCTTATGGACTGGCGTTTGTTCTTATCGGCAAGCCCGGCGAGATGCTCAAGCCGATTGGTTCTTACTCCACTGCCAGTCCTTACACGGGTATGGCTTATACGCCTCAGTCTCCGACGCTGAATACAGCCTATGTGAACGGTACGGTTTGGCAGATCGGTACGGTCATTTTGGTCTCGGTGGTTGGCTTCGCGCTATTGTGTCAGTTTATTTCGACCTTGTTCCGCAATCGCTGGGTTGGATGGGTATTCGGTAATATCTTCTTGGGAATCCTATGGATACTGCCCGCGTTGGGTTTCGTCTCGCAGCCACCAGACCTACGCGCCAACCTTTTCGCACTCAATCCCACCTATGTCCTGTCGGATATGGTCAATACCATTCCGATGACGAAGCAGTTGGAGATTCTGCAAGTGTTTCCGAGTCTGTGGCAAGCAACGCTCGTTTTTTGGGCGATACTTGGCGGAATGAGTTTGCTCCTCACTCGTTTTCTTGTCAGGAGTTCGCTTGCGCCCGCGCCTAATCGGGATGTGATCGCGACGGTTCAGGCATAAGAGACCTCTTGCAAGAGTCGGGTACAAGAACGTACCCGACTCAAAAACAGTCGTCCTGCGGACGAAATCC
>CAZPZP010000336.1:0-5272 GCA_964591025.1 uncultured Chthonomonadaceae bacterium | reverse complement strand
GTACCCGTCTAAAAAACAGACGTCCTGCGGACGGTGCAGTTGTGAGGCTGTAGACTCATTCGGAAGTTTCGACAATCAAGAAGTTTCAATCAGAACACCAATGTAGCAGTTTGTTCGTCCGTAGGACGTCTGTACTTTAGGCGGGTACGTTCCTGTACCCGGATTGTGCCAACTTGACCTGAAAGATGGCGCAATGCCAGTGATACAATAATTGAAGCAGTGAAGGAGACATAATTCGTGCCGGAAGTGACGTGTGTGGGAATTTTGGTGGCAGATGTCGTCGGCAAACCCGTCGAGCAAATGCCAGAGCGCGGCAAATTGTCGCTGGTTGAGCGCATGGAATTGCATTCGGGCGGGTGCGCCGCCAATACTGCCATCGGACTGGCAAAACTCGGAATCGATACTGCCATTGTCGGCAAAGTCGGCACGGACGGCTTCGGCGATTTCATGGTGCAGTGTTTCGCACAGCAGGGAATCGCGACGGACGGAATCGCCCGCGATACCGAAACCGCAACCTCGGCAACAATGGTTATGGTTCATGGCGACGGCGAACGCAGTTTTCTTCATTATCTTGGCGCAAACGCCACATTTCGCCTTGAAGACATTGATTATGACAAACTGCGTGGGAGCAAAATTCTGCACGTCGCCGGTTCGCTCGTAATGCCCGCTTTTGATGGCGAACCCACAGCGCAACTCCTCAAGCAAGCACAGCAGGACGGCATCATAACGGCACTCGACACCGTTTGGGACGCGCAAGGTCGCTGGATGAACGCCCTCGCTCCCGCCCTGCCCTATGTGGATTATTTCCTGCCGAGTTATGAAGAGGCGCGAATGCTGGCGGGCGGTCTGGACGATCCCGCCGATGTCGCCAAGTTTCTCATCAATGCGGGCGTGAAAGTCGTCGGGCTGAAAATGGGCGAACGCGGCTGTTATGTGCGGACAGTGGACGGGGCGAAATTTCGTATTCCGATTATGAACATTCAGGCGATTGACGCGCTTGGCGCGGGCGATGCGTATGTCGCCGGATTTCTCGCCGGTCTAGTCAAAGACTGGGACATCGAAACCTGCGCTCGATTCGCAACCGCTGTCGGGGCGTCGTGCGTGCAGTCGCTCGGCGCAACAACCGGGATCAAAACATTCGGCGAAACGCTCCAAATTCTCGGCGGAGTCGCCCAACCCGTGCGAGACAATCCCTGAAATCAAGCCGCCGGTTTTATCCTGCGAAAAATTGCTCACGACGCTGTTGCAGACTGCTGACAACACGCTCTCCGATGGCGTCGGGCGATACCGTCTGCAACCGCTCCGCTTCCTGTAAAAATTTCTGTCGGCAAAATTCCGATTTGAGATGAAGATTACTTCCGTATGCGGAATTGGCAATAGTGATCGCCCGCCGCAAAAGATTTCTCCAGACTCACTTCGGCTCCGTCCAGCAGTTTCGAGAGAAACCCCTCTTCCGAACCGCAGCACAATTCCGGCATCTGGCGGGCAAGGCTGCATATCGCACAGTTGCGTTTCAGCAAAAGATATTCGTTTGGGGCGACCTCTTTGCTTTCCGCCATATAGCCGCGCTCGGTATAGATTCGAGTAATTTCCTGCAATCCTGCTGCAAAGGATTTGCCTGAAATGCGCGGCAACAACGCGCTCAATTGACGTTCCTGTTGGCGGCGCATCAGGTCGGGAACCGCATCGGAGCCTTGCCACATCTCCAGTTCACTCAGGAGCATCTCCGCAAACTGCTCATAAACACGGGGAAATGTCTCGTCTCCGACCTCGGTCAAACAATAGCGATGAGACGGACGCCCCAGCCCTTTGCGCTCGACGCGCACACAGATATAACTCTCTGCTTCTAACGCCGAAAGATGCTGCCGTACCGCAACCGAAGAAATTTCCAACTGCTGCGCCAACTGATCAGCGGTCAGTGTCCCCTCATGTTTGATGCACATCAATATCTGCTGACGTGTCAATCCATTCACTTTTGGCAACGGTTCTCCCCTTCTCGAAAGGCAGCGCACACACAGGAAACATCCGATGAGGCTGTCAAATTATCAGTTTTCACTGATATATTATACGCACTCCATGCCTAAGATTTCTGCACCCCGCGCCAGATAATACGATTTTTTTAGTTTTTGTTAGAATTTTCTTGTTTTTGCTGGCAAAAAGACAAGAACAAGCCCCCAAAACTAAAAAGTTCGAGGGCTTGAGCAACAAATCGAATTAAACGCGAACTGTTGTCTCACAGTTTCGGCGGCTGAAACTTTTCCGCTTCTGCCAACGTGGTCGGCACGATAATCTGACCGTCAATGATCATCTTTTTCAGTTTTTCAAGGTTGGCAAGCACCGGAGCAGAAATATCCTGCTTGGTATATTGCAAATCGGAGATACCGATACCCTCCTGCTTCAAGTCATATACCTGATCGCCCGCTTGAAATCTGCCCTCTTTGACCGCTTTAATAGTGTTGAATACTGCATTGTCTACGCGCTTGATCATGCTCGTCAAAACACGCCCTTTGGCTTCGCCGTCCTGATTGGAGTCGCATCCAATCGCATAAAAACCCTTGCCCTTATCCTCGGCGGCACGGATCACGCCCAAGCCCGCTTTCCCCGCCCCATGAAAAATTACATCTGCTCCGTTGCCGAAGAGCTGTTCCGCTTGCGATTTGCCCTTTTGGAGATCGTTCCAGTCGCCCGTATACGCGACTTTGATCTGTGTTTTCGGGTTGGCGGTCAACGCGCCCGCCCGATACCCAGCCTCAAATTTCTTGATCAGGTCAATTTCCTGCCCGCCCACAAAGCCGAGAATGTGTGTTTTGCTCATCGCCCCCGCCAAATAGCCGACCAAAAACGAGCCTTGTTCTTCCTTGAATTTGATTCCCGCACAGTTGTCCGATTTGGGAGCGTTGGCGTCAATGATCGCAAACTTTACATTCGGAAATTGGGGTGCGACTTCGCCCAAGGCGTCTTCCATGAGATAGCCGACGGCAAAAACCACATCGTAACCCTGTGAGGCGAAACTGCTGATTTTGTCTTTATACTCGGAAGGGTCTTTGGACTCGACATATTTGATTTCCACGCCGAGTTCCTTCTCTGCCCGCTGCATACCTGCCCATGCCGCCGCATTAAAGGATTTGTCGTCCACGCCTCCCGTATCTAAAACCGCCACTGCCTTGAGTTTCTTGCTCCCATCCGATGGTATGTTAGTATCGGCTGGTGTTGTCGTCTGCGTTGTGCCGTTTCCCGTCGGCGGATTATTTGTACACCCCGCCAGCAACGCCGCGCCCGAAATGCCGAGCATCACGCGCAAAAAAGTCCTTCTCTCCATGATTCTCTCCATTTTTGGGTCGGTGTATCGGTAGGTCATTGGGTCATTAAGAACATAATGCTGTCATATCGAGAGTGTTTTGTCCCAATGACCTACCGACCTATTTCCGCATTGTATGAATCGACTCGCCTTTGGTGTCCATCGCCGCCTCGCCGATAGCTTCGGACAAGGTCGGGTGCGCGTGGATATTGCTGATCAGTTCATCTACCGTCGCTTCCAATTTGATCGCTATCACGCCTTCATGGATGAGCTCCGTGGCGAACGCGCCGACGATATGCACGCCCAAAAGTTCGCCGTATTTTCGCTCGGTGACGACTTTGACCAAGCCTTCAGTTTCGCCCAACGCCATCGCACGCCCCAGCGGACGAAACGGAAATTTGCCGGTCACTACGTCGTAACCTTGCTCGCGTGCCTGATCTTCGGTCAAGCCGACCCAAGCGACTTCGGGAACAGTATAGATCGGAGCGGGGATCGCTTTATAATCCATTTTAATTTGGTGACCCATCGCATTTTCGACTGCCACAATGCCCATGTGCGAGGCAGCGTGTGCGAGCGGAGCCTTGCCCGTTACATCACCAATCGCGTAGATACTCGGCACAGTGGTTTGCAGATAATCGTTGACGACAATGCCCTGCCGTGCAACTTCGACCCCAACGCTTTCTAAGCCGAGTCCATCAGTCAGCGGCTTACGTCCCGCTCCGACAAGGATCACATCCACTTCTAAGGTTTGCGTGCCGGTTTTGGTCTCCAAAGTGGCGACGCGCCCGCTTGCCGTATGTTCGACATTCGTCAGTTTGGCGTCGGTAAGGATATTGATGCCCTGTTTTTTGAGACTTCTGCGGAGTTCGATAGAGATGTCTTTGTCGGCGAGCGGCAAAATCTCCGGCGCAATCTCGACAACCGTCACTTCCACGCCCAACGCACGGAATACAAACGAAAATTCCAGACCGACCGCGCCGGAACCGACAATCAGCATTCGTTTCGGGCAATCGGTAGCGGCAACCGCTTCGTCGCTTGTCCAGATGCCGTTACTGCTGGCTCCGCGTGCGTCTTTGGGGTCGCGTGCCAAGCCCGGAATCGGCGGAATAAACGGCACTGACCCTGTCGCAATCACGATATTGGCGGTCTTGATCGTCTCGGTTCCGCCGTCTGCCATCGTCACCGCAACGGTATGGGCGTCTACAATTTTGCCTGTGCCGACAATACTTCGCACATGGTTCGTTTTGAGAAGTTGCTGAACGCCGCCGCGCAAGGTCGTGACGACTTTTGTCTTGCGCTCCATCATTTTGCCGAAGTCGAACCCGACCTCGCCATTGATCAACACTCCGAACGCCGCCGCGTGCTTGACGTGGTTGAGACGCTCCACACTGGCGATCATCGTTTTTGTCGGAATACAGCCCCAGTTTAGACAGGTTCCGCCCCACTCCACGCTTTCACGCTCAATACACACGGCTCGTGCGCCCAACTGTGCGGCACGAATGGCGGCGACATAGCCGCCTGGACCTGATCCAATTACAACTATATCAGTATCGAATTCATTCGACTGAGCCATCTCGGTTTGCTCCTTTGGTTCTTCGCCCAAGAGACGCGACAGAACATTTTCCATTTCGGATTCGGGGATATTGCGCTTCTCAGGGGAGACAATTGTCGGCGGCGGCGGCGCACAAACAGCGGCGTCTGTGGCAATTTGGGGTTCGGGCGGGGTATCGGTTGGGGCGTGCTGATGATTGTCCACGCAGAATTCTCCTCCTGAGTTGCGGGCAGTGCTGCGCCCGAAATACGTTTACAGTATACCCGATAGAGGGGACAGAGGGAGAGGGGGACAGAGGGCAATGCCTTTTGAGTGAGAAGCACGGCACGGCGGAACGCCCCCGTCTGAGGAATTCATTCCGCCGTGTCTGTTGTCAGGGTACAAGAACGTACCCTGCTAAAAAACAGGCGTCCTACGGACGC
>CAZPZP010000335.1:0-5275 GCA_964591025.1 uncultured Chthonomonadaceae bacterium | reverse complement strand
TAAATCTCTCAAACGGGGATTTTCGTCCGTAGGACGTCTGTACTTTAGCCGGGTACGTTCTTGTACCCGGAACGAAATCTCTTGCGATGATTGCCTCTCCTCATATAGTCTGCACAAAATTCACTGAGACTTCATAGCCGATCAGCGCACAATGAGGACAGGGCAATGAGCATGATGCGCGATACGGTGGGACACACTGCCCAGCAAAAGAGACTTGAAGGTTCCCAATCCCCGACTGCCCATCACGATCAAGTCGAACTGATGTTCATCGGCAAAGCGAACAAGAGACTCCGCCGGGTCGCCCCGTTCCTGAAAAACCGAGACCACAACACCATATTCCTGCGCGGCACTGCGGATTTGCTGACAAACAACCTCCAAGACACGGGCGGAAAGTGAATCGTGTGTCTGTTCGCTTTGCCCCTCCGCCGACGCCATTTCGGGCAGCGGTAGGAATGGCTCGAAGACGTTGACAACGGTCAAAGGCGTCTCGAACTTCTGAGCAAGGCTGAGGGCGGCGTGCGCCGCTTTGGATGACCCTTCCGAGCCATCGGTAGCCAATAAGATACGCTTCAAACCTTCGGCTTTGTGGGCGTCATGTTCACCGTGCAGAATCAGCACAGGGCAGTGAGCATGATGAAGCACCGCATCGGAGACACTGCCGAGCAAGAGCGATTTGAACGATCCCATCCCGCGACTGCCCATCACAATCAGGTCGCTGTGTTCCCGCTTCGCCACTTCCACAATGCAGTCCGCAGGATGCCCGGTCTCCTGAAGCGTTTCACCGATAATACCCAACCGCTCAAAAACGGGCTTGGTTTGCGCCTCGATTTCACGGTGTTGTGCCTGAATGCTTGCGTCAATAGACTCTTGCGGGATGGTAAATGCCCAAACGCCCAGATACGCCGGTTCCGCATAATACGTACTGAAAACCGACAAGACTTTGATCTCCGCATGGAGTTTACTGGCGAGGATCGCTGCCATTTCCACCGCGTCTATTGAATACGAGGAACCGTCAGTACAAGCCAAAATCTTCTGAAACATGATTTTTCTCCAAACTGATGTGTAAAGCACAGAGCCACGGCGCACTCTCGCCGTTTCCGAGTTACTGAGTTCAGCGCAAGTCAGCGCACGATCAGCACCGGGCAGTGAGCATGATAGACGACACCGTCAGAGATGCTGCCCAAAAGCAGCGACTTGAAAGTTCCTAAGCCGCGACTGCCCATTACGATCAGTTCCGTCTGCTCTTCTTGAGCCACGCTTACAATGCGCTCCAACGGGTGTCCTAACTCCCACCGCATTGTATATTCTACGTCATACTCACTGAGCAGATTGTTCATTTGTTGTTCGACTTCGGACTGCACGTTTTTGGAATATCGTTTGGTATCCTGTTCGTATGAAGCCGGAAGTTCCGCCGCGCCCGCCATTGGTGCGGGAGCCAAAACGGGGTTGAAGACATGAAGCACCAAAAGTTGCCCCTCGAATTTCTGCGCGATTTCCGCCGCCGCTTCTGCCGATTTCTGAGCCGAAGCAGACCCATCCGTTGCCAGCAAAATTTTCTTGAACATACAGTTTTCCTTTCTGGGACAGCGCGTAATGCTGTGTTTGCAAAGCCGCACGGCGTTCAGCGCACATCAAAATGGAGCAAGGAGCATGAAAAGTGATCTCACCTGCGACATTGCCCGAACCGCTCAATACCGTCACGATAATCAAATGTTCACGCGGCAGATCGACAACGATATTTTTTGCGATTGTTGTTCGCGTGCGCCGCAAATGGAAATGATCAATGAACTCGCTCCGCAAAATCTGCCAGCATTTTGCCGGAACCGCTCAATAAGGATACCTCCGTAGTTCACCCGTCGGGGCGAATCTGCAAATTTCTGGAATATTCTCTGTTTGCGCTGTTGAGATCAAGGGCGGATTGCAACTTTCAATACCCCATCTCGGCGACTGCCAAACAACTCGTAAGCCTCGCCAATTTGGTCAAGAGAAAAAGAATGCGTCAGCAACGGCGTCAAATCTACGCGACCTGCCCGAACAATTTCAATCAGTCGCCGCATTCGCTCCTTGCCGCCGGGACAAAGAGTGGTCACGATCCGAAAATCACCTAAACCGGCGGCATAAGCATCGCCCGGAATCTGCAATTGACCCGGATAGACGCCCAAACTGGAGAGCGTGCCGCCGGGACGCAAACAGCGCAGAGCATTCTCAAAGGTCTCCTGCGTTCCGAGGGCTTCAATCGCCACATCTGCCCCGCCGCCTGTCAATCGCCGCACTTCCGCCATGACATCCTGAGCGCGGTAATCGAGCGCAATATCCGCGCCCATGCGCCGGGACATCGCCAGACGATTGTCGTCGCCATCTACACCGATAATCAGAGACGCCCCCATAAGTCTGGCTCCCGCCACTGCACACAAACCGATGGGACCCTGCGCGAAAACAACGACGGCATCGCCGATTTTCACCCCTCCGGATTCCGCACCGCTGAACCCCGTCGAGGCAATATCGGCAAGCAGGACAACCTGCTCGTCGGTCACACCTTCGGGAATCTTGGTCAGATTGGCTTGTGCGTAAGGCACCCGCAGATACTCGGACTGCGAGCCATTGATGGTGTTGCCGAACCGCCATCCGCCGATTGCTTCGTATCCGTCGCCATGCCCGCACTGAGAGAGATGCCCCGAAAGACAGCCACGGCACTGACCGCAGGGCGTGATCGCTCCCACGAGAACGCGGTCTCCGATTTCGTAGCCGGTGACGCCGAGACCGAGTTCCTCGATAACACCTACTGGTTCATGCCCGATGACAAGACCCGGCTTGACCGGATACTCGCCGCGCACAATATGCAGATCGGTGCCGCAGATTGTCGTCAGCGTGATTCGAATGACTGCCTCGCCCACTCCCGGTCGGGGCAGGGAAACCTCTTCGATATGGAAGTCATTCACGCCGCGAAAGACATTGGCTCTCATTGTTTTCATGATTTTCTTCTCCCTGTTTTTCGTGTTTGGTCTGCCCGCTGAATCAGCAGGCTTCTTTCACCGAAACTCGGCGTGATCAATGCAGCAGCGAAAGAACTCCCCCTCGGTGTCGAACTGCTGCGTTCCGAAATACCATCCCACACGCAGTTGGGTAGGAATAGTATAGCCGTACAGAATCGGAATGAGTTATTCTTGGCTATTAATAGGCGAGCGAAAAGTATCTCCTCAATCTCGTTCTGCCTCTGACACCTTGATAAGTCTGCTCGCTTAAAGGGCAAATATCAGCCTGTAAAGCGACACTCTCAATCTCATTAGAAACAGTTGCCGATTCTGTGTAGATACCTATGCATATAGGAGTGTCCGGCTTCGCTATAACGCCAGATTGGTGATATTAAAAAACGCTTGTGGATTTTCGTAGCCTTCATCACTGGGCAAATCCACGCACTTCGCCGCCGCAACTGATAAGCGATCACAGCGTTCGTTTTCGGTGTTCCCTGCATGACCCTTGACCCATTCGAAACGAACGTCCTGTGAAGCGCATAAGTCGAGCAGACGCGCCCATAAATCCGGGTTAACTGCTTTTTCTTTTGGATTGCGCTTCCAGCCGTTGGCACGCCACTTTGCCGCCCAGCCTTTTGTTAGGCTTTCAGCAAGATACTGCGAATCCGTGTAGATCGTAACCGCGCAACGATAGCGCAAAGCCTCCAAGCCAACGATAGCCGCCATGAGTTCCATTCGGTTATTCGTCGTCAAGCGGAATCCCCCCGATATTTCCCGGCGTTTCTGACCGTAAAGCAAAACCACGCCATACCCGCCGGGACCGGGGTTGCCCATGCAGCCGCCATCCGTGTAAATGGCAACGCACTTGAGGCTGTCTGCACTTTCTGCCATACAAAATTCTCCCAAATCAGAAGAAATACAGTGGGTCAACGAAGCAGATTTTCGATAGCATCACAGGAAAGACCTAAGCCGTCCTCTGCCTGTATCACCCCTGCCGCTTCTGCCGCCCGCGTCCTGTAATCGGCACCGTGGAGGAGAGGCTCAAGTTCTGCCGCCGCACGAGCCGCCGAATATTCACCTCGTCCGATGACACGCGCCACACCGAGCCGCTCGACACGGGCGGCATTGTCCGGCTGATCGAAGGCATAGGGCATGACCAACTGAGGGCGTCCGGCACGCAGAACCTGCGCCGTTGTCCCGACGCCGCCCGAATGCACGACACACGCGGCACTCGGCAAAACTTCCGAGTAAGGCGCGTATCCGAAGGCTGCGATGGTATCCGGCAAGACTTCGCGCACTGTATTTTTGCCTGTCAGTAAAATCGCTCTTCTGCCAAGCAGTCGCGCCACTTTGACGCTTTCTTCATAAAAATTTCCCGCGTCCACAACGGCGGCGGAACCCAAAGTGAACACGATAGGGGCTTCTCCCGTCTCCAAAAACGTCTGGAGTTTGGGGTCGGTCTCGCCGGCGTACTGCTGTTTGTCATAAAATACAAAGCCAGTCTGCACAGTATTCGCCGCCCAATCCGACTGCGGTTGAGCGAGAACGGAAGAAAACAGTGCCAAAGTGAGATAAGGCGAGTATTTGTCCTCGAACAACGGGCTGCGTGTTCGGGACAGACCCAGTTCACGCCGCAATGCTGCGACAGGCTGCGCCCAGCTTCGAGTCGAGCGTTTGCCCAGACTCATCAGGGTGCGATGAATCCAAACCGGAGCGTTGTGCAGTCGCTTTGTGAACGGCAGCGGCGCAATCACGGAGGGATCATATACAGAAAAGAAAGAACTCGGCGACAGAATGACGGACACCCATTTGCGCTGAAATTTTTCGGCGACGAGAGGCGCGGGAAATACAATTTCGCCCGCGACGATCAGGTCTGCATCGTGTACCACTGCTGCCAAATCCTCGTAGGTTTCGCGCAGGTGCGGCATCAACAATTGGCGTATCAGAAATTCCGGTCCTTTTTTCAAATCCACAATGCGGGGAATCAGTTCCGGGTCTTCCGGCGAGAGATTGAGACCAATGGGATGAAAAAGGAGACCGATACGTTCGATTTTAGCGCGGTAAAACTCGCTTGTCGCTATGGTGGTTTTGTGTCCGCGCCGCTGCAATCCGAGAGCAAGTGCGATCATCGGGTGCAGATCGCCAAGCGAACCGATAGAAGCAAAAACGATATGTTTAGGTTGTTTTGAGAAAGATGCACCCATTTTAGTGTGACCACCTGACATGTTCGACGCTCCGCAAATTCGAACGGCTCGATCCCTTGATAAAAGCAGTCCAGTGTAGAGTCATCATTAGACCTCTTG
>CAZPZP010000334.1:0-5276 GCA_964591025.1 uncultured Chthonomonadaceae bacterium | reverse complement strand
TCATAGACCCGCACACCCTGCGAACCTTGCCCGCCCGCGAACTGCGTGCCGGATTAGCCGAAGTGATCAAATATGGTATAATTTACGATGCCGATTTCTTCTCATTCTTGAAGGAGAATGCTCGCTCGTTGCGAGAGGGAAATACCGAGCCAATCGTTCACGCCATCGCCCGATCCTGTGAGATCAAAGCGGACGTTGTTGCCCAAGATGAGACCGAGCAGGGACTACGCGCCATTCTGAATTTCGGGCATACGGTCGCACACGCGATAGAGGCGATTACCAATTACCGGATTTACAAGCATGGCGAAGCGGTTGCGATAGGAATGATCACCGAAAGTTTGATTGGTGAAGAATTAGGAATCACGCCGCCGAAAGTGACGCAGGAGTTGGCGGAATTATTGGAAGTGTCGGGTTTGCCCATCGGCTTTCCTTCTCATATCTCTGCCGACGCTGTGATGCTCGCCGGACAACGGGACAAAAAAACCATCGGCGGCAAACTGGTATTTGTTCTGCCGGAGACAATCGGAACCGTTGCAATTACGAGTGTAGATAACGAAAAGGCGATTCGAAATGCGATAGACCGTCAACGCATAGAATTCCAGTGAAGGTGAAGCGGGGCTTAAACTCCGTTCTGACGATGCAAAGTCCGCCTTCACGGACTCCAAAAGTTGTCTTGTGGGAAGTTCTCAGCAAGTATATGACTCAAACCGATGATAATTCTCCCAAAGCCGCAAACGATGTACCGGAAATTGCGATTAACCTTCTGATTTCCGGTTGGCTGCTACTGTTCGGAGTACGCTCTTTGGTGATTACGCCGCTGGTGTGGAGCAATCTCATCACGCCCGATCAAATCGCGTCGCTCGACCCGATACTGCTCAAAATTTATCTGATTCTCTTTTCTTTGACGCTGCTCGTTGCGGCTCTTCGCGCCGTGCGCCAAGCCCAACGCAAACCGCAGACTGACCCTGCGCCCTCGCTTGAGAGTGAGACTTAAACCGTGCTGAACCAGATCATCAATCAGCGTTATGAAGTGGTCGAAAAGATCGCCGAAAGTCCGTTTTTTGCGGTCTTTAAGGGGCGTGATCGCTCTGCAAATCGCGTCGTCGTCCTGAAAGCACTACAGCCTGCATACAGTGCCGATATGCCTCTTATTGAAGGCTTACAAGCCGGATTTCAGTCGGCGGAAAACCTCAACCACCCGAATATCGCGCCCTGCTATGAGCAAGGGATCGAGAATGGCAGACCCTATTTTGTGACCGAATATGTGCGCGGCATCAATCTCAAAGAGCGCGTGCGCCGTATTGCGCCTTTTACTCTTTCCGTCGCAGTGGATTTCGGATGCTCTATCGCGGACGCCCTCCACTTCGCTCATTCCATTGGGCAGGTTCACGGCAATCTGCGCCCTCAAGACATCATTGTCAGTCCCGAAGGGCAGGTCAAGGTCACCGATTTTGGGGTGCAGAAGGGCGTTTCGCGTTCTACCAAAGCACAACAAGAGATGCTGCGTACCTCTGCGCCCTATCATGCCCCCGAACTTTCGACAACACATCTCGGCACTCCCGCTGGTGATATTTATGCCCTTGGCGCGTTACTCTATGAGATGCTGACCGGAACGCCGCCCTACGTCGGCGATAACCCTGATGCTCTCGCCGACAAACACGCCTTCGCAGAAATTCCTTCGCCGCGCACCATCAATCCGGGCGTGCCGCGTTCCGTCGAAGGAATTATCGTCAAGTGTCTCCAGAAAAAACCCGAAGACCGCTATCGCAGTGTCGCGGATTTATTGAATGATCTCAAATCGGTTCGGGACGCCCTGCGTTTCGGCAAGCCGCTCTCATGGACTCCCATTGACATTGATGCGGCGCGACAGGCTCCGCTCCGTCCTATTGCTGCGCTTCCTAAACCTGAGCCAGAACCGCCCAAACCGACGAAAATCCCCGAACCTGTGGCGGCAGTCGCTGCGTCCAGTCAGGTAATGCCTATGCCCGCTGAAAACCGTTTGCGCCGTGCCGATGAGCGCGTTTCGATCTATATCAAAGCCGCGCTGGTCTCCGTCACGGTGATAATTTTTGTTGCACTGATCGGGCTGGTCGGAATTTGGAGTTCCATGTGGGCGGTTCCGCCCTCTTCGACTGCCCCGGAGTTGGTCGGGCGGTCTATCGTGAAAGTCCGAGAACTCGCCAAGAGTACGGGAGCCATACTGCACGAACACGCCGAATTCAGCGAGAAGAAACTCAATATCGTCTATAAAACCAACCTCGAAAAAGGCACGACACTCCGCGCCAAACAGATTATCAATGTCTGGTACAGCAAGGGTTCTGGCTTTGTGGATGTGCCGAACGTCACGAAACTGACCCGCGATGAAGCCGAGAAAAAACTCGAAGCGGCAGGCTTGGTCGTTGGAACTGTAACGCCCGTCAACAGCGAAACTGTGATTCAAGGTTATATTATTTCTCAAAACGTCTCGCCTAAAAAGCGGGTTTTGCACGATACGGTTGTCAGCCTTACCGTCAGCGACGGACCGAAAATGGAGTATGCTGACCCCAATGAAGAGGCAAATGCGGCGACAAACCGCGATGATAATTTCACCACCGACTCGGCTTCCATCGATCCCGATAATGCCGTCAATGAGCATGGACGCGCCGACGACGGACCGAAAACGTGCCGCCGTTCGCTGACTATTCCGCGAGACCGCTTAGGAATACGCCAAGTGCGGGTGGAGTTTACTGATGCACGCGGCTCACAAATTCCGGTGGATGAACCGCACGGTGAAGGCGATTCCATTCCCATTCAGTTCGAGTATTGGGGCAAAACAGTGACATTGGTCGTCTACTATGATGGCGAGGAAAAGAAGCGGTTCACCTTCAACCCGCAGAAAGACCGAAGGCGGAAGATTCGATGAGCATTGTCACGGACGTAAAAATTGCACCCTCGCTTTTGGCGGCGGACTTCGGGCATTTGGCGCAAGCGGCTCAAGACATGGAGCGATATGGTGCGAAGTATCTCCATTTCGATGTGATGGATGGGCATTTCGTCCCGAATATCACCATGGGAACGGCAGTTGTCAAAGCGTTGCGTCCCGTCTCAGGCGCGTTTTTCGATGTGCATCTGATGATCACAGAGCCGGAAAAGTATATCGAGGCGTTTGTGAAAGCGGGCGCGGACGGCATCACGGTTCAGGCGGAAGCGTGCGTTCATCTACAGCGCGTGCTGGCGCAAATTCGGGAGGCGGGCGCGAAAGCAGGCGTCGCCTTGAATCCCGCCACGCCGCTCGATATTTTGGACTATATCCTTGACGATGTAGATTTGATACTGGTGATGACGGTCAACCCCGGCTTTGGCGGTCAAGCGTTTTTGCCCGCCATGCTGCCAAAAATCCGGCAGGTTCGAGAGAGAATTGCGCCTCTTCCCCACCCCGTTCAGATTCAAGTGGATGGCGGCATTGACGCAGAGACCGCACGTCTGACTCATGCCGAGGGAGCCAATGTGTTCGTTGCAGGAACTTCGATATTCGGACATCAAGGCGGAACCGAAGCCGGAATCAGCGTGCTTCTCTCGGCACTGCGTTTGGTGCAAACCGATGGTTAAAGCAATGAGAATGTGTCATGATCTTGGCGAACCACAGTATGTTAATATCAGGGAACTTTGGTGTAAGCCGATGGTTAAAGTAATGAGAATGTGTCTGCCGGGCATATTTCTCATCGGATTTCTGTTTGTGTCGGGTTGCGGAGGAGGACAAGGCTCCTTCAATAACGCAGAACCCCTATTTCTGAATGCGGCGTCGCAAAACGGACAAGTTTTTTTGACATGGAATTCTGCGTCATCATTGGCGAAGACGCGAGTTCAATGGCGCAAACAGGGCGAAACTGCATGGCAGCAAATCGAAGGGAATTTCGAGGGGCGATTAGCAGTTTCGGGATTACAGAACGAAGATGAATATGAGTTTGTTCTTAGCGACGAAGCAGACATTCGCCGTGATCGGATCATTGCCGTTCCGCAGATTCATGCCCTCCAATCGTATCCGCATTTTAATCACTTTCTGCCGGCTCTGAGTCTGTTTACCAGTCAGGAGGCGATGAATGCGTGGATGCAAACGCAGGAGATCGATCCGCTCACACTGACCCTGCGCGGCAAGCCTGTCTTGGCGTGGAATGAGCACGCTGCGAACGGTTACTATTCGGCGTCGAATGGCGAAAAACTGCTTCTCCTGCGAAATGCCGCGACACGGTTTCGGGCTCCGTCTTTCACCCGCTCGCCGGAACAAGTACGGGCAGTATTGAGAAAAACACTGTGGCGCAATCGAGACCCTTTCGGATCAGCGAGTACATCTGCGAATACTCTGGAACCGCTCACTCTCGTTGTTCCCACCGACATTCGCGCTGTGTCGGCACAGAGTTATCGAATTCGCTATCATTCGCAGTTGGCGAGCCGTATCACATTTTTGATGCCTTCGAGTCCGATTGCAGGACGATTCGCAATCTACCACGAGGGACATGGCAGCAGAGCATTGGATGTTGCAAAAGAGACCATCAATTGGCTGTTAGACCGAGGCTGGCAGGTCGTCACAATGGATATGCCGCTGAGCGGAGCGAATACCGACGATATGCAAGCGGGACTAATGAACCATTACGATTTCGATTCGCTGGACAATGGAATCGATGATCCCGTCGCTTTATTTCTGCTTCCCGTTAAAGCCGTTGTCGATCACATCGTTTCGCGGCAAACGGGGCAAGGTTTGCAAACGGTCATGATGATCGGACGCTCCGGCGGCGGTTGGACAACCTACGTCTATGCCGCACTTGACGCACGCATCGCCATCGCTGTTTCGATTGCGGGCGGAACGCCGATGTCACAGCGGTTGGCGAACAGTCCTTACGATTTGGGTGATTACGAGCAGTTCGCGTCGCATCTCTACGACGTTGTACCGCACGAGGACATGATGACCTCGGCAGGAACACGGGCTGCCTTTTATGTATTCAATGAGAACGACCCCTGCTGTTTTCGAGTGCGCCAAAACGAACCGTTGGTCTCCTATTTGCAAGCGGCTTCCGTGCAGTTGAACAAGCCTCTCGGCGTTTTTATAGACACTGCGAACCCTGAGCATTCGATCAGTGCCTCTGGACTGATCGCATTGGAAACCTTTCTGGAACCGCTCCTCAAAAATTGAGTGCGAATAACAAAAAGGTTTATACATCTTCTTGGGGAACCATTTTATAGAAAAAAGTTGTAAAAAACACTATGACAAGTAAAGTGGCTCCGGCTTATCGAACTTTGGT
>CAZPZP010000333.1:0-5280 GCA_964591025.1 uncultured Chthonomonadaceae bacterium | reverse complement strand
TCCCGTAAGAAGAAGGAAGCAAAACTCCCTCCCCTCCACAAGGGAAGGTGCATTGACTCCCTCCCCTCCACAAGGGAAGGTGCATTGACTCCCTCCCCTTATGGAAGGGGAGGGTTGGGGAGGGGTCATCTCCTCGGTTCCGTCGGCTTGGGCGTGGTATCGATCAACTTCTGCACAATCTTGTCGGGAGTCATGCCCTCGGCTTCCGCGTTGAAATTCGTCACGATGCGATGGCGTAGAACAGGCAGAGCGGCAATAGCGACATCTTCTGTCGTGGCGTAGTTGCGTCCATGCAGAGCGGCACGCGCCTTCGCCCCCAATATAAGGTATTGGCTTGCACGCGGACCGGCTCCCCACCCGACGCACTCCCGCACGAACTTAGGGGCTTCGGGTTCATCGGGACGTGTGGCGCGGGTCAATGCCAGTGCATAGCGAAATACATGGTCGCCCACCGGAACCCGCCGCACAATCTCCTGTAACGCAATAATCTCGGTGGCAGTCAGCGTCTCGTTGAGTTCGACGTGTCCACCGCCCGTGGTCGCCTTCATAATCGCGAGTTCTTCGTCTGCCGTTGGATACCCCACGTTGACCATGAACATAAACCGATCCAATTGCGCTTCGGGGAGAGGATACGTTCCCTCCTGCTCGATGGGATTCTGCGTGGCGAGAACAAAAAACGGCTCCGCCAATCGGTGCGACTGCCCTCCGATAGTGACTCGGTGTTCCTGCATGGCTTCCAGAAGGGCGGCTTGCGTCTTGGGCGGCGTGCGGTTGATCTCGTCGGCAAGGATCATATTGGCGAACAAGGGTCCACGCAGAAACACAAATTTGCGCTCTTTGGTAATCGGGTCTTCTTGGATAATCTCTGTCCCCGTGATGTCGGCGGGCATCAGGTCAGGTGTGAACTGTATCCGCTTGAACGAGAGCGAAAGTGTCTTCGAGAGCGTACTGACAAGCAGGGTTTTCGCCAAGCCGGGAACGCCGACCAGAATACAATGCCCGCGTGCGAAAATGGCGATAAGCAGTTCTTCCACAACGGCGTCTTGCCCGATAACCACGCGCCCAATCTCGGCACGCATCGCCTCATAAGCCTTACGCAGACGCGCCAACTGCGCCATATCGTCAGAAGTGGCGGGGGTTTCAAGTGTTTGTGTCATAAGTAAAAAGCAGTCTACCCTAAGAGTTATTTCAGACAATACGAGAGCGTAATCAGGCTGTATGATGTGACCAATGCCGGCTGATCCTCCCACCAACGCGCCGTATCGTTGAACCACGAGCCGTTTTTGCGCTGGGTGGCGGCGAGTTGCGAGGCAATATCACTCGCCCAATCGTGCGATTTCCCTGTCGTATCCTTGAGCAGTTTCTGCCCATAGACATCGAGAGTTTTCGCCATCGTGTGATAGTAATAGTATAGCCCCATCTGCCCCAAGCCGGGATTTTCCGTGACCGAGTATTTGCCGCGCAGCCAGTCATACGCGGCTTGAGCGCGGGGATCGGTCTTGCTGACACCCGCGTAAATGTAACTTTTCAGCCCTGCATAAGTCATGGAGCCGTAAGAACGTGCTTTGCCATCTTTCTCCGCCATGCTTCTGCCCTTGCTGTCATAGATAAAGCCGCCGTCGTTGTCGCTGACGTTGACCCACGCCTGATCGTTACTTTCCTTCCGCGCCTGAACCCTTTGCAGGAAAGTGATCGCCTTCTTGAACACGGGAGCATTTTTATCGGTTCCTGCCTCCGTCAACGCCTCCAATGAAGTCTGCAAATTAGAAAGGTCGGGGCGATCCGGGCGCGAACCATATCCCACGCCGCCATACATCGGGTCAGTCGGGTTCATTCCCTCTTCCTCATCGAATTGGGACTTCTCCAGATACTGCTGTGCCTTCTGAATGGTCGGCTTATACGACGGATTTTTCGTTAGATTGAGGGCAATCAACGCCAAGCACGTATTGTAATTCGGAAGCGCGGTTGACGGGTTTTCGTCGCTGTAGATCGCTCCGTTCGGCTTGACGTTCTTCAAGAGAAACTGAATGCCCTTCGCCGTTGCGGGGTCTTTGGCTTCCGAGCGTCCGTTCCGTAGCAGCGCAGTGACTGCCAGTGCCGTTGTCGCGGGATAGTGGCTCCACGATCCATCTGGCTCCTGCACACTCTTCAGATAGTCCACGCCTTTATTCACTGCCGCCTGTGCTTTCGCCTTGACCGGCACGGGGGGCGCGGCGTAAACAGTTGTGGTTATCGAAACAGCGGCGAGTGCCGCCCCTAAAACCGTCACTTTCATTCTTGCTCCTTTACAAATCCCATGCCTTATCCGACACCGTAGCCGGTATGAGGACGCACACTGACGGGGTGGAATGCAGGGACAATATCCTCTTTGGGAACGCCCGCCCGCTCGAAATCGTAGCCGACGCCCTCCTCCGTGCCGTCGTACTGTATCCAGATTTTGCCGTCAATAATGTCTACATGGACAAGGTTGAAATAGACCCTTTTTGTATTGCCTTCCCATCCTGTGGTTACGATAAGATAGTGATCACCCGCTGTATCAAAAACGGTCTCCATCGTGATATTGGGATCAGAATAGGGAATAGCCGCGATGGGTTTGAGTGTCTCCTTGATGATTTTGCGATAGCATTCTAATTTATCCATAGGGTTATCTCCTCTGTTTCGTCATCAAAAACAATCAGACGAACCACACGGTTTTTGAGAATCATTCTGCCGATGGCTCCCTGAAACGCCGTATCGTAAGAGGCAGTACGAACCGCAAGATAGAGTACGCGGTCAGCGTTCACAGGAGACTGCCGCAGTGCTAAATCGTACACAATAAACTGCCCCGCCGCATCTCTTAAATCCAGCACCGGAGAGAGATTGATAAAAGACTTCACTTCCACAGCGATACGCTCTGTGCCGCGCTCGGCAGCAACAAGGCGTTCAGCACCAAGGTCTATATGGAGTTTTGCCCCTTCAACAGCAATCGTCAGCGGATCGTGAGTAATTGTCCAGCCGTCCTTCTCCAAAGCCCGCCCGCACGCTTCGTGATAAATATCCTTTGCCGCCATCTCTTCCGCTATCTCTTCTCTATTTTTATCTACCCGTTTGTCGCCCGCAGCAGTTCCGCCTCATGCCGCTCTGCATTCGCCGATGCCGGACGCAGTAACTCTTCCGAGCCGCTGACTTCGGTTTGAGACGACGCCCGCAAGAGTGTAGATGAAACCATCTGCCTCCTGAACACTCTTCAGATAGTCCACGCCTTTATTCACTGCCGCCTGTGCTTTCGCCTTGACCGGCACGGGGGGCGCGGCGTAAACAGTTGTGGTTATCGAAACAGCGGCGAGTGCCGCCCCTAAAACCGTCACTTTCATTCTTGCTCCTTTACAAATCCCATGCCTTATCCGACACCGTAGCCGGTATGAGGACGCACACTGACGGGGTGGAATGCAGGGACAATATCCTCTTTGGGAACGCCCGCCCGCTCGAAATCGTAGCCGACACCGTCCTCCGTGCCGTCGTACTGTATCCAGATTTTGCCGTCAATAATGTCTACATGAACCAGATTGAAATAGATGCGGTGATCCTCATCGAGCCACCCTGCCGCAGTCACAATATAACGATCCGCACGTTCATCAAAAACCGCTTCATAGACGACCTTGTCATCAGTGTATGGGTATTCCGTATATGGCAGCAGTGTCTCCCTGACAATCTGGCGATAGCGTTCTACTTGATCCATTGAGTGATCTCCTCGGATTCCGGGTCGAAAACAATCAAAGGCAGCGACTTATCTTCCAAAAAAAGTTTGCCAATCCCCTTGACAAACACCCGCTCAAACATGGCTTTGCGAAGGGCAAGATAGAGTGTTCGGTCTTGATGTTCCGGCAGTTTCCTCAGAGCCAGTTCATACAGCCAGAACTGTCCCACTGCGTCCCTTAAATCCTGTACTGCCGACAAACTGACAAATGACTTGACTTCTACCGCAATCCGCTCTGTACCGCGCTCGGCAGTGACGATCCGTTCCGCTCCGATGTCCACGAGCAGCGTCGTGTCTTCGATAGGAAGACGCAGTGGATCGTGAGTAATTGTCCAGCCGTCTTTCTCCAACGCCCGCACGCACGCTTCGTGATAAATATCCTTTGCCGCCATCTACTATTGATTCTCCGGTTGACTTTCACTGTTGCTCTTTGCCGCTCGCCCTTATCAGTTTACCGTGTGAGCATCGTGCCGCCATCAAAGTCGCACAGGGTCAGCGATACGCCACGCGGAGCCGATATGCGGCAAGATGCAACACCAAAACCGCCACACTCACAAATACCACGCCTGACCACAGCGGGGCGGGATAATAGAACAGATACTCCGGCGCGGAAGTCTGATCATACACCCAATTTGTCCGCAAAATGTCCATGCCTTTGAGCGTTGAAACTGCCGCAATAGGATTGACAAGCAAAGTCAACTCAATCAGAAAGCGCGGCGCAGACATCTTTTTGATCAGCGGTTCGACAAGGAAAAGTCCGCCATAGCACAAAATCGCCGCACCGCTTGCCCAAAATGTTCCGCGTAGGATATTGCGTCCGGGACGGCGATTGATCGCAATGAGAAGCGACATACTGCCGAACGCCAACGCCGCCAGCAGTGCAAGAAGATGCGCGGCGAACAGTTGAACCGTGAACGCGCCCCACTCCAACGGCGCGAATTTCCAGCCGAGTTGTGCCGTCAACCAGAACGCCAGCGACAACAGCACTGCGGCAATTATTATCCACAAACTCGCCAACAAACGCCCCAAACATATCTCGAAACCCGTCAAACGCGATAGCAATGCCGACTGCGTATCAACAAATTCTGCGCGTTCCGGTGCGGCAGTCGCGCCCGCAAAAGCGGCACAAATCGGAACCACAAACGCCTGAGACAACAGACTCAACAGGAACAGCCGCGACAGTAAACTCTCTTCATTGCTGTCATAAAAGCCGAGTTTTACCCAATAAATCTGTAACCACGCCGCCAAACCCAAGACACACGCAAACACCACAAATGCCGCCGCCAAATCCTGTATTGCGTTCCGTTGCCGCATTCTGCGCCGAAATACCAGAATCGCGCCGGACAGAGGAACAAGCGATATATCAAACGACATTCTCACAGCGTTAGGTCATCCAAAATCAAAACTGAAATCTCCGTCACGCGACGAAGATCACGGTCATTGGTCAGAAACGCCTCACATTCTTCGCTTATCGCCGTCGCCAACTGAATAGCGTCGGGCGTTTTGAGTCGGTATCGCGCCCGAAGATCAGCCGCCGTCAGAGC
>CAZPZP010000332.1:0-5287 GCA_964591025.1 uncultured Chthonomonadaceae bacterium | reverse complement strand
AAACCTCCGGTGCGAGAGGTGACTATCAATCTCTCTTGACATGATCTGCGGCTATGAGACTCTCTCTGTGAGGCGACATTCTCACAAATCGGGATTTCGTCCGTAGGACGGCTGTTTTTCAGTCGGGTACGTTCTTGTACCCGACCCTTACAAGAGGTCTAATACAACTTTTCAGCCTCAAACCGGAACAATTTATTCCAATGCGAAGAATAACAGCGAACGATACGAGCCTTTAGGCAGTTCGCTGACAAGGACGAGCAAGCCGGGTTTGCCGTTTTGAGGATTTCGGATCGCGGCGTCGAGCGGCTTGGCGTCAATGCGGGGCGTTCCCCAAAAAGGTGCGCTTTGCGGATTGAGAGCATCGCGGCAAACAAACTGATACGCTTCGGATTTATAAGTAAGTTTGGGTTTGGTTTTGTCGTTGGGGTCGTTGGCGACATCGAAATCGCGGTCAACCATCGTATAGTAGAGAATGAGATGATTGGCGTTCTTGGCGTCCCATAAGCCCATAAGCCCGCCCGCGCTGAGTTCCAGCGGCATCTGCATTTGTTCCAATTGTTTGGAATCGGCATGGAGGGCTTGATGCGCGACATTGCCGGGTTTCGGAATCCCTTTGCCGTCTACGAGCCAATTGTTGTTGGCTTCTTCCGGGCGAATACGATAGGCGCGAACATTTTCGATGCCCTCTGCAATGAGGATTCGCTCTTCGCCGTCTTTGGTTTTGACGGTTCCGAAAATGGGAAGGCGGCGCGAGGCACTGTGCTTCTTGAACGCTTTGCCGTTCCACAACAGAAATCCGTCCTCAACCACGATCACAGCGGGAGTCTCACTTCCTGCGAAGTGTCCGACAGCAAGCAAGTCAGGTTTGCCCTTGATCTCTTCCTTATGCTCGATGACGAATGTTTTGCCGTTCCAATTTCGCACGACCAACAGTGCCGAACTGGGCGCGGCGGGCAGCTCGTGGAGCGTTATGAGGCGCGGCTTGCCGTCTCCGGTTACGTCAGCGACAGCGATTCGGCGCGGCTTATCGGTAAAGTCGGCTTTCCACGCAAACCGGAAATTCATCTTCGGCAAAGTACTCAATACAACGGGTTTATTGCTGCTCGGCGTATTACTGCCCGTCGTCTCGCCGACCTTCGTTGGTCTGGCTTTTTTGGGTGGAGTTTGTTGCGCGTGGACGGCAGCACAGAAGAGAGTGAGTAGGGCAAGGCAGACAATCCCCTCACCCCCGACCCCTCTCCCCGATTTCCTCCTGCGTCGGGGGGAGAGGGGAGAAATTTGTTCATTGTTCATTTTCTTGCTCCTAAAAGATACTCATCCACTGTTGCGACCTCGAACGCTTCGCCGCGTCGGTGCGCTTCGATGGAGAGGAGTAAGGCGCGGGCGGTATCCAAACTCGTGAGGCAGGGAACGCCCGCCTCGACTGCGGCGCGGCGTATGCGTGCGGCTTCGCGTTCGATGCGCCTGTCGCTTGAGAGTGTGTTGATGAGCAGCGCAATCTCGCCGCTTTTGATGAGATCGACGCTGTTATTTTCGCCTTGATGCAGTTTACGAACCGATTCGGCTTCGATTCCGGCGGCTCTGAGGGCTTGCGCCGTTCCTTCCGTCGCATAGATTCGGAAGCCGAAACGGGCAAAGTCGCGCACAATCGGGACGACTTCCGCCTTGTCCGCGTCCGCAACCGTGACAATCATCGCGCCCTCCGTCGGCACGCCAATCCCGGACGCAATCATGGCTTTGTAGAGCGCACGCGGGTATTCCGTGTCCATTCCCATGATCTCACCGGTGCTTTTCATCTCCGGTCCAAGACCAATATCAACCTGCGTCAACTTGAGAAATGAGAACACCGGAGCCTTGACGCTGATACTGCTCCGAACCGGATATAAACCCGGCGCATAGCCCTGCTCCCGAATCGACTGCCCCAGCATTGCCCGCGTCGCCACTCGCACCATCGGGATTCCCGTAATCTTGCTCAGATAAGGGACGGTTCGGGAGGCGCGGGGGTTCGCTTCCAACACCTGCGCTGTCCCTGTGGCGTTGTCAATCACAAATTGGATATTGAGCAGCCCAATCACTTCGAGGCGGAGAGCAAGGCGAGTCGCACTGTCCACAATCTGCGTGATAATCTCCGGCGTCAGCGATTGCGGAGGATAGACCGCCATGCTATCGCCCGAATGCACTCCTGCCCGTTCGATATGCTCCATGATGCCCGGTAGCAGACAGTCCGTGCCATCACAGATCACATCAACTTCGACTTCGCGCCCCAAGATATACTTATCTACGAGAATGGGGGCTTTCGGCGACACATCTACCACATAAGTCATATAGCGTTCGAGGTCTGCGGCGGTATAAACGATCTCCATTGCCCGCCCGCCCAGCACATACGACGGGCGCACCAAAACCGGGTATCCGATCTCTTCGGCGACAACCAGCGCGTCTTCCATTGTCGTCACGGCGCGACCTGCGGGCTTGGGAATGCCGAGTTCACTCAACACTTTCTCGAAGCGGTCTCGGTCTTCTGCGAGATCAATCGAGTCGCACGAACTTCCAAAAATGCGGATGCCCTCGTCTGTCAAAGCGCGTGCCAGATTGATCGCGGTCTGCCCGCCGAACTGCACGATCACGCCGTCCGGCTCCTCGCAGTCGAGAACGTTCAGCACATCTTCGAGGGCAAGCGGCTCAAAAAAGAGGCGATCAGACGTATCGAAGTCTGTACTCACCGTCTCCGGGTTGTTGTTGATAATGACCGCTTCGTAGCCCGTTTCCCGCAACGCCCAAACACAATGGACGGAGGCATAATCGAACTCAATTCCCTGCCCGATTCGGATAGGACCAGAACCAATTACGACGATTTTCTTCTTTTCGCTCACAAATCCGTCCTATTCCGCGAGAAACGAGTCGTAAATTTGCACTCGTGACCAGTATTGCCGACATTCAGCGATAAAAGCGTTGTGGTCGGGATGATCTTGATAGACATCGTGAGCGTGGGTGTCGGTCAATTCGACCAAAAGCGCGACGGCATAGGAATTATCCACGACATCGCGGGGCGTTCCTGCCGGAAAACCGACCTGCAAGCGCGTCACGCCCGGAATACCGGCGAGATATTTCCGACATCCTGCTGCGAGTTGGTTGGCGTCTTCGGGTGTTCCGTTCTCTGCCGGATAAAAATAGACGATATGCAAGAACTTTGCGGACATAGATTGCGTTCCTTTCGTTGTACATCGCCCCCGACCCCTCTCCTAATGAGGGACGAATGGCGAGGAGAGGGGAGTCATAGCACTCTGCATTGTTCTCCCCTCTCCTCCGAACTTGTTCGGGTATCAGGAGAGGGGCAGGGGGTGAGGTTTATTGACCGAGCCGAATCACTTCTTCGATGGCTTGCTCTGTGGCATAGGTCTGCTGATTCATCTGTGTCACTGTATTCGTAATCTCTGCCGCCACCAGAGACGCCTGAACCTGCGGAGCGACCTGCATCCGTGCCATGGCAGCGAGTGCCGACGACAGGGTTTGCGTGATCGCTTCCTGCTGAACATTCAACTGCTCAAGGGTTTGCGAAAGCGTTTTGGCGGTTTCGAGTCGGGAGGCGCACGCTTGGAGACTCTGCTGCAATGCCTGTCGAGCGATAGGATCATGGCTTTGGTCGAGTCGCCGCCCCAGTGTGCCATATTCCGCTTCCAGTTCCACGATATTGTTCATGCCCATAATAGACAAGAGCGCGTGCCGCCGCGTCTCAATTTGGCGATAATTTTCCAGCATTCGATTGAGTTGTTGCAGCATATCACGAAGCGTTTTTTCGGTGGATTCGTCGGCGTCGGTGCGGGCGAGCAGTTGAAGGGCATCGCAGTAAATCCGCTCGGCACGCGACAACGTCAGCAGAGGAAAGACCGCCTTCATCTCTTCATAAAGGAACGTCTTTTGCAAGGTCGCTTTGGGAGTGGCGCGAGCCGTCCATACCGCTCCTGCTATCGTTCCCGCCACAGCGACACCTCCAGCAGTGGCTACAGAAGCCGGGGTGGGATTACCCATATTTGCCAGCATAATTCCGATAAATGAAAACGGCGTAGCAAGCGCAGCAACAAGAATACGCAAACCCATCTGTTCCTCACGCTTTTTTCTCAGTGCAAAGGCGCGTTTTTCGGTTTCGGTGGCTTCGCGCTTGCGGGTCATTTTCATCTTGCCCTCATTCGCCTTCCACTGAAACCGATACGCCGCCAAGCCCCCCCAATAGACGTTGTCCTTGAGGAATTCACTGAGGGGAGCCGTCAAGCGTTCCTCGACAGAGTGCGCTATAGAGAGGTCAATTTCGTTCAATCCGATACGCATAAGATTTTTGACTGACGGTTGGCGGTGGAATAAATTCCCCGCGAGAGAGTACGCAATGTCCCTCTTCAGGGACACACCGAGCAATGAGAGTGTCCGCGAAGGCGGACGTTGCGCTTTCCAAAGCGGGGAATTTATTCCACCGCATTATAGTTTCGTTCCAACAACCTGCATCACTCGCGCCATGCCAAACGCCACAGATGGATCGGCGGCGAGCGGCGCCAACTCTGCCGTCACGGAATCGATCTCTTCTTGTGTTGTCAAACCGAGAGCGATCAGCTCCTGTGCGGCTTCGATCAGCGTCCATTCGGGAAGGCGTTTCGCGTCGCCGTGCGTGATGAGCGGCTGCGCGAGTTCAACGGAGACATCGGACAATCCCAAATCATACACCAATTGATACAACTTCTGCCCAATCGCAAAATCTTCGCCGTGTCGCTCCCCGAACCCGCGATATAAATCAAAGACGCGGTCATACGCCTTCGATGGCGGATAACAAAACGGCGAAAAGAAATCGCCATCTTCTACAGCAAGAATACCACCCGGCTTGAGCAAACGCACCATTTCCTGCAATGCCGAATTTGCGTCTTGGACGTGCATCAGCATAAACCGCGAGTACACCAGATCAAACGTGCCGTATTCCAGTCCCGTCGTATCTGCCGGAGCCGCCGAAAACTGCGCTTGAGAGAATCCCAATCGTTCGACCCGTTTTGTCGCTTGCTCGACTTGCGCCGCGCTGATGTCTACGCCGAACACTCTGCCGCCCGCGCCAATCTGCTCCGCGATCCAGCACGCCATCACGCCGACGCCGCACCCGATCTCGGCAACCGTTAAGCCTTCGCGTAATCCTGACCGCCACAGAAAGTTCTCACTGTCTCTGCCATGCACCGAGTTCACAATCTGCAAGCGATATTCGGCGTCTTCGCCCGTCGCCAGCACATACTTTTCGTTGCTCACGCCTTATTTTCCT
>CAZPZP010000331.1:0-5291 GCA_964591025.1 uncultured Chthonomonadaceae bacterium | reverse complement strand
GTACCCGAATTGATGGGTATATTCTCCATTCCATCCGTCCCACAAAACTTCTCAATAGACACATTCTCGTCACAGTTTGCCGCAGTATGGACAAAGTTCATCATATTATAGAAAGACTTTGCCGTGATATAGTCAAAGATCACGTCATTTTAGACAAATTTTGCCTCACTATAGAAACCGTATGCGTCGCTATAAACAAATTTTATGACGCTATAGTATCCGATGACGCGACTGTAGATAAATTTTCTGGTATATTTCTCTCTATAGCAGGGCAAAACACGTCAATAATATGTAAATCAGTGTCTATAGCAGAGTGTATTCTTACTATTTTGCTATCATAAGCCCCATTTCTTAATACGACTCAACTCTTTATACGCCGTCATATCAAGTTGCAAGGGCGATATGCTGATATAGCCCTCCAAAATGGCGTGAACGTCGGTATCCTGCTCCGTTGTATCCTTGATCTGCCCCGCTTGCCAGTAATACGGGCGACCTGCGGGGTCTTCGCGCACGATAATTCGGTCAATATATTCGCGCTTTCCTGTCAGCGTCACGCGCACTCCCTTGATCTCTGATTTGGGGATATTCGGCACGTTGATATTGAGCAGATCATGCACGGGAAGCGGGTCGGACAGGAGTTTTTGAGCCACAATCGCGACAAATTCTGCCGCCGCCGCATAGTCTATAGTTCGATTTTCATGCACGGAAGCGACGGAAATCGCGATAGCGGGCATACCGAGAACCGCGCCTTCCATCGCCGCCGAAACAGTCCCGCTATAGGTAATATCCCAGCCCAAATTCGCTCCCGCATTGATACCGGAAACGACGAGATCGCACTGACTTTGCATCACAATATCATAGCCGAGCGTCACGCAGTCCGTCGGGGTTCCACTGCACGCCCACCCCTTGATATTATCGGAAAAACTCATCTCCGAGAGGCGTAACGGCTTATGCAGGGTAATCGCATGACCCGCCGCGCTTCTCGGACGTTCGGGCGCGACCATATAAACCTCGCCGATTTGGGAGAGAGTACGATACGCGGCATGGATACCGGGCGCGTGAATGCCGTCGTCGTTGGTGAGCAAAATTCGCATAGAGTATTTCGGGCTTTCTATTGGAAATCAGGCAGGAGAGTACGGCACATTTCGGGAACCATACCACAGTTTCGCCGGAGATATTGTGACACAATCCGGCGCGGAGAAGAGAATGAACACTAAACCTGTCCGAATCGGCATCATGTCGTTCGCCCATATGCACGCCACCGCCTACGCGCACGGCATCCAAATCAACCCGAACGCCCAACTCATCGGCATCGCGGATCACGACAAAAACCGCGCCCGACTTATGGCTCTGCACTACGATACCAAGCCCTTCGAGAGTTACGCGGCGTTGCTTTCGAGCGACGTGGACGCGGTTGTGATTTGCAGTGAGAACGTGCGGCATCGCAAATTGGTCGAGATGGCGGCGAGCGCGGGAAAGCATATCCTGTGCGAGAAGCCGCTTGCCACGTCCGTTGAAGATGGACAGGCGATGATTGACGTTTGCCGTGCCAACAACGTCCAACTCATGACCGCGTTCCCGTGCCGCTACTCGCCCGTGTTTCAGCGCATGAAAAATGTGATTGACAGTGGAGACGCGGGGGAGGTTTTGGCGATACGCGGCACCAATCGGGGGCGCAATCCGGGCGGCTGGTTCATCAACAAAGCGGAATCGGGCGGCGGCGCGACGATGGATCATACGGTTCACGTCACGGATTTATGCCGCTGGCTCCTCAAAGACGAAGTCAAGACGGTTTATGCCGAAATCAGCAATAACATCTCTCACGCCCCGTTCGACGATGTGGGATTCTTAACGCTCACGTTCGAGCGCGGAACCTTCGCCACTCTCGACGCCTCATGGTCTCGCCCGAAATCATACTCGACGTGGGGCGATGTGACGATGGAAGTGATCACCGACAAAGGCACGCTTGGAATGGATATGTTCTCGCAGAACCTGACACTCTATAACGACAAGTCGGGCGGAGTAGAGTGGCAGCATTGGGGCGACAGCATTGATGACGGCTTAATCGAAGGATTCGTCAACGCAATTGCCACCGGGGAACCCGTTCCCATCACCGGAGAGGACGGTTTGCGGGCGGCAGAAGTGGCACTTGCCGCGTATCGGTCTGCGGAATTGCACGCGCCGGTTGCGGTTCGAGCATAAAAATTCCCTCTTCCACAATGGGAAAGAGGGAAGAGACACAAGCAAAGTGGAACAGGAGTCATGCCGAATTTTGAGAAAGATTCGGCATGACTCTTCTTTGCATTTGCTTTAGTTTGAACTCGAAGCAACAACTACGGAGTGGTCACGCGGTCAGCGGTGTTTCCCATTCCCGTTCCCACTTTATCCGCTTGATTGTGGACTGCCGTTGTCGTGTTATCGTAGGTGTTCACTACGGCAGTGCGGGCGTTGTCGAGAAGCGAATCGTCGTCTGAATCGCGCTGTGCGTTATTCTCTCGCGTTTGCGCTGTGCGCTGGTCGGAGCGGGCTTCTGCCGCCGCCGAATTCACGGTGCGCTGTGCCTCGTCTGTTGTCGTCGCGGCGGTATTGTACGCCACATTATTTGTGCTGTCGTAGTTCTGTGTCGCGGTCGGGTTGTTCATGGTTGTTGTGTCATAGAGTCGCGCCGGACGCTGAATGTCGTCGTAACGTGTGGCGTAGGTGTTGGAGACATAGCCCTCTGTCATGCCATTGTTGTAGCCGGTATAGGCAATGGATTCGCCGCGCAGAATCTGCTGTACGGGGGTCTCATCGCCGGGATGCGTGGCAACTGCCACTACAATACCGCCTTCGTTGATGCTGCGCTCATAGTAGGGCGCGACATCATCGGGAATACCCGCAGTGGTCAGCCAACCGAGGAGGCTTCCTGCCAAACCACCGGCTCCGGCTCCGGCAAACATGGCTGCGAGCGATCCCGCCGCCACAAAGGCAAAGCCCGGAATCGTTATGCTCCCGACCGCTAACAGCCCGCCAAGAACTGCACCCAGCGTACCGCCAATAGCGGCTCCTGTACCAACACCCTCCAGCGTGCGGGAGGCTCCCACTTCATCCGCGAAATCTGCGGAGGCAGTGCGATCCTTCATGATGATCGAGAGTTCGTTTTGTGTATAGCCAATCTGCTTCAATTCAGAAACCGCTTTTTCTGCGGCGGTCTCACTATCAAACAGTCCTGTAATCAAATTCGACATTTTCGTTTCTCCTTATTGTTCCTTTTGGAATGTTTTTGCGCGAACAGAGGAGGCTGAAAGTCGCGTCAGGACGACTCCCAAACCTGTGCATCGCGTTGCTGTTGCTTCGCTGCATCTATCGGACGGGGAGAAGGAAACGAGTGTTCCCAAGAAATTTTACGGGAGGAGCTGCCATAGCATGAAGCAGACGAGGCAGGAGCGCAAAGTCCATAGGATCGTGCGGAACCAATTCGAGATAACGAGAGTGCGGTGGGCATCTGCATCATAGCCATTACCGAGAATGCCATGACGCGGAACCTGCACGAATGCCGTTGAAACCCAGAGCAGAATCACCAGTACCAAACCAATAACGGCTTGAATCGAGGAGATTCCTATCGGGGGATTGGCGGCGAGAAGCCCTGCCGTTCCCAGTTCAAGCAGCATCGGCACAGCGACAACCCAACCCGTCAGGCGGGCATGATGGGTGTGGTAATCACGATAACACGCCTCGCCAACTTTGCCGAAAAGCGGATAGTGGACAATCTGAACGAACCAGATAATGCCCGTCATATAGAATGTCACCAGCATATTGAGAATAAGAACCAGTTTCATAGAGAAAAAATTCATTCGCGAGAAGAAAAACAAAACCCGTCCCGAATACGATCCGGGACGGGCGAAAATTGCAGAACCAAGAATGATCAGCGATACGGCGAATTGATCAGCAGTTCGCTGAGATTTGCCAAACCCAATGGAACTGTCGAAACTTTGCGCTTGATACGGGCAAGGGCATTGTCCACCGATTTTGTCTTGCAATGAAGTTCGACGGCGATTTCCCGATACGATTTCCCGATTTGATAGCCCGCCAAAACGTGCCACTCAAAATCTGAAAGCACTTGTTGCAGCATCTCGTGCAGAACTTTGGTCTCTTCGTTTTCGATGACAAGTGTTTCGGGGTTCTGCACTTCAGAGGACGGAATAATATCGGAAAGATTCCAGTCGGGGCTGTTGGCTTCGGCGGGGCTTTCAAGAGAGAGGGACGTATTGAGCGGCGTCTGTTTTTGGCGCGTCGCGGTCTTGATAGCGGTGATGATATGCCGCTGAATACAGACTTTGGCAAATGCCGGAAACGAGATCGCCTTATCACACCGAAAGTCGATAATTGCCTGCCATAGTCCGATCATTCCGACTTGAAGCAAGTCTTCCTTTTCGGCTCCGACAAGAAAATACGACTTGACCTTGGTACGAACAAGGTTACGGTATTTATAGAGCAGGTATTCGGAGGCGGAGTCATCGCCTCGTTGTGCGCGGTGAACAATCTCCCTGTCAGAGAGGTCGGCATATTTCGCGTGGACTGTTGGAAGTTGAAACTGCAATTCCAGAATCACCCTGAGAACCTCGATCTTATGGAGTTTGGCATGGTGTCCCCGGCGCAAGGAACATTCAAGGGGAAAGACGTGCTACCGGAGGAGTTATTGCAGCAATCACTCGGTTATGCGTGCCTCTTCGGGAGCAACGGATGACCAAGGAGTGTCTTGTAGATATTATACAAGAGAATGCAAGCGAATGCAAGCCTTCCCCCCGTTTTCGCAGTTTTTATGCAAATTTTACGAGAATTCACCAAATTTTTTGTTTTTATACCCCAAAAATCGCCGCAATGTTGCATCGGTCACATTTTTACTGCGGCATTTTTCGCTGACATCATGATAGTTTTTCGAGGATAATCTCTGTGTTGGGGCGAACGATAATTTTTTGTCTGCACCGACATCAACAAAACTGCACCGAGTATGTTGTCTTTGTAGGAAGCGACAGACGACGGTCTTTTCCGTTAGCCAACTTTCCAAGCCGATGCACTTCCAAGGCTGAAGTGCTGAAACTCAAGCGACCAAGAGAACCAGCGTGCGGTTCTTGCTTGGAAGGAGTGCATTGCCCGACATCTCCCCGGAAAGAGATGTCGGGCTTTTTTTGCGGCGGCTACCATGCAATCTGCCCGCTTCGACACGATACGCAGACAGGATGCGAATCAATTTTAGCACCACATCAGGGCGCATAACCTCCTCAATTTTCGTTCTCATGCGGACGAACTAG
>CAZPZP010000330.1:0-5301 GCA_964591025.1 uncultured Chthonomonadaceae bacterium | reverse complement strand
TTCAATGCCCGCACAAGAGGCAAATTCGCAGCAACGAGACCTGCACGAGAAATTCGTTTCGCTGTACTCTTGCAAGAGGTCTATTATACCGCCTCATTTTTTCTGCACAATGACTCTTACCCAGCCGCCGCTCGGTTTGATCTCAATCGTCATATCGGGGGCATTGGCAAATTCGGTGAGCAATGAAGTTTTGAGCGTTTCTGCCGACGTAATGATTTGCACTTCGGGCGTTTCTGCCGAAAGTTTGGAGCGCAAAAATGGCACAAGCGGCGTTTCGCGAGTCTCGATAGGAGAGTAGGCGGAATAAAACAGCATACTCGGACGGCGCGGAATGATGTTATAGAAAAGGATCGGTACGCCCTGATTGGCGGCAGTGTTCGCATCTTCGGCGGGCTGCTGAAACGGACGCATCACGTTTTGAGCAGCGACATTGTAGCCGTGAGTCACGCCGACACCAAGCATCACGGTCATCATTGCCGCCAACGCACCAATGCCCGCCGTCTTTTGCTTGCGAAAGAAGAGCCAGCACGACACAACACTGCCGACCAGCAAAATTGCCATCAACATCTGAACCAAAAACAAAACGCCTTCCGGCAAAGGCGACGTTTTCGGAATAAAGCGCGGAGCCATCGAAATCGCCCCAAGTAGCAGCCCCGAAGTCACGACGCAGCCGATTGCGCCGCGAATCAATGAGCGGCGGCGTGCCGGTTCAACCCGATCCAACCATCGTCCCAATAATAACGCCGCCGCCGGATACGCCGGAACAATATAGGTTGGCAGTTTCGCGGCACTTGCCGAGAAAAAGAGAAAAATTGTCCAGAACCAAACCAGTAAGAACCGATGCGCCTCGTTGGAACTCTCTTCGGTTTCGGGAGCAATTTCTTCGTTCAACTCTGGAGCGGATTTCGGCACGCGAAACGCGGCAAGGGCAAAACACGACCATGGGAAAAATCCAATCAGAAAGAATCCGATATACGCCGGAGCCGCCAAGTTATGCACCTGATCCATGCCCTTGAATCGCCCGACGTGCTGCCGCACAACATATTCCTGCCTCCATGTGCGTCCGTTTGCATCGCGGTGATCAGTTTGAGCAATGGCATAATGCCAAGGGACGACAATCGCCAGAAACATTATCAAACCCGAAAGAGACAATAGCGACTTCCAGCGCGGAGAGGTTGAAAGTGCGAGGTTGCTGCGGCGAGCGCGGCGTTTTTCCAGAGCGGTATGAATGCCGATAATGAGGAGCGGCAGAAGCAGCCCTACAATCCCCTTGGTGAGAATGCAAAGGGCGCACATCGCCCAAAACAGCCAGCCTTTGCGCCGCCAAAACGCCCCAAGGGCCACTGCGAACCAGAGTACCAGCAAGCCGTCCGTCGTCATTTGGCGGGCGTCGAGAAGAGTCATCGGAACTGTCGCGTAGACCAAACCTGCCAGCAATCCAGCACGCGGCGAACGAAAAATCCTGCTTCCTGCCCATACGATTGCCCCCGTCAGTGCCAACGCCGCAAGCAGCACCGGCAAACGCGCCGCCCACTCCGAAATTCCAAACAGACGCATGGAACCCGCCGCCGCCCAATAGACGAAAATCGGCTTCTCGAAAAACGGAACCGTCGGCAAACTCGGATCATACGGCGGGCGCGAATTGAGCAGCGGAGTCACCCAATCGCCGCCTAAAACCATCTGTCGAGCGCAGGTGACATACAGGGCTTCGTCGAGATCAAAGAGTGGCACACTGCCGAGCCGCAAGCCAAACAGCAGCAGACACAGCACAAACAAGCCCATCAACGCAGGGCGAAAGCGCGGCGAAAATAAACGCTTCTCCGCCCCGAAAATCTCAGTGTTCATTGCGCCATGATACCCGTTTGCCGCGTCTGACATCGCCTCTTACGTCTCCACTACTTTGGTCGTCACACCTGCATAATCGCCGTCGCACGTTTTGCCGATCACGACGACGGTTTTTTTCGCCTCGCCGATTTTATAAACCGTCAACTCGGTCAATTGCGCCTTCAATGTTGCGACGAGGGCTTGGAACTGCGCCGCGCTCTGTTTCTCTTCGTCGCCGAACCAGTCTTCGAGAGTGACAGCAGGGGCGAAAAAGTTCTCGAAGGTCACGGTTTCAACGGGCGCATCAGCTTTGAGTTTGACGAGTGTTTTGATCTTCTCTGGCGTCAATGGCTCGGTTCCGATTTCTGCCTTTGTCCACACAAACGGCTTGACGGCAAAATCGGCTTCGCTCATAAAGATCAAGCCTTTGGTCTGCGTTTTGAGAGTTTCCAGTAAATCGGACACGACATTCGCCTCCCAGCGTTCTGAATTTCCTGCAAAATCATGAAAAGAAGGATTCTCGCGTGAATTGTCGAAAAGAGTAGAGTTCTGCTATTATAGCGTGTAGAGCCGCAAAAGTGAGAACTTGAGATGACACCGACAACGCCGCAAAAACCAAAAATTACAAAATCGCTCCGTAAATCTATCGCGCCGTCTCGAATGACGTTGAGCGCATTTCTCAATAGAACAGATGAAGATTTTTTTGGCGAATGGATTTCAGGAAAAGTGATTCGACTTGCGGCAAGCGAAAAGCATCAGGAGAGATCGGGCTATCTCTACAGCCTCTTACGAATTTTTGTCGAAGAGCATCGGCTTGGCAAAGTCTATTCCGCTCCCTTCCCTATTCGCCTGAGTAGCAGCATCGCCCGTGAACCGGATTTGCTGTTCGTTTCCACTGAGCGATTGAACAATTTACATACCAATTATCTAGACGGCGCACCCGATATTGCCGTCGAGTTCATTTCGCCGGAAAGTCGCACTCGTGATCGCCGTGACAAGTTTTATGAATACGCCGTTGCGGGAGTGCGGGAATATTGGATCGTAGATATGGAACGAAAGCGTGCCGAATTTTATTTATTGGATAGCGAGGGGTTGTTCAATCCCATGCCGCTCAAGGCAAATAGTCGTTTCGAGAGTGAAGTTCTCTCCGGTTTCTGGCTCGAAGTCGAATGGCTTTGGAACGACACGCCGCCGCGTATCACCGAAGTTTTAGCACTCTGGGGTGCGAAATCGGCATAGCAAGAAGTGGGTTCAATCGAGGCATATCAAATGAACATTTACAGACACAAAAGAATTCTGCCCGTTTTCGCTTCACTGGGGTTGATGGTCTGGGCGCGTGCCGTCTCTGCCCATGAAAGCGAGGCAGTTCAGCCGCATTTCCCTGCTGTGGTACGGACACTGTCGCTGGTCGCTGTAACAGTGGTCACGTCGCTGCTCTGTGGGTTGCTCGCGTACCAATTTGTGCAAAAAGCCGCCGCCAAAAAGCGCGGCGAAAGTTATCGCGGACGCTCGCCAAAGCCGTTTCTCTTCGCTCTGCTCGGTTGTGTCGCCCTTGTTCTTGCTGTTCAGCGATTTGCGGTCAAAGCGGACAGCGAACTCGATGCCCTGCGCGGTGCGCCCGATGACGCGCAATTCGCCCTCACAGACAAACTCGCCACAATTCCCAACGAACAGCATAAGCCGCTTTTGCTTCGCTATGCTCAAGATGAGAACGGCGGTTTGCGCTATGCCGCCGTAGACGCGCTTGCGGCTGTGCTAGGCAAAGAGTCCGCCGATGCCGTCGAAGCCGCCTTTCTCGATCCGGTCTATACGGTACGCGAAAAGGCTTTGTACTCTCTACCGAAACTCGACCCGGAACGCGGCTTGAGCCTGCTTCTCTCGGCTCTTCACGATGAGGATACGCAAATTCGCGAAGATGCCTCTTTGCTTGCCACAAGTCGCAGTGTGTTTCCCGATCCCCAAACGCCGCGCCGTATGGTTCCCACGCTGATGGATGCCCTCGACGACACCAGTGGTCTTGTCGTTGTCAACAGTGTGCGCGTACTTGCCAAAACCACGGGCAACAATTGGACGGTCTCGCCGCTTGCTCCCGAAGCCGAGCGCAAAAAGATTGTCGCAAAATGGAAAACTTGGTGGCAAACCAAACGGGCAAATTGGGACGCGCCGCCTGTTGCAAACACCGCGCCGCGCCAACCTCTCGCGAAAGCGATGGCTCCCGACTTTTCCCTCCGCGATTGGAACGGCAAAACATTTTCGATGGCGGAACAGCGCGGGCGTGTCACTCTACTAAATTTCTGGGGAACGTGGTGCAGTCCGTGCGTGCAGGAGATACCGGAATTGGTTCGCCTCGATACCGAATACCGCTCCAAAGGATTGGATATTGTGGGGCTTGCTCTCAACGAACCCGACGGCGAGCGCGGACTGCAAAAATGGTGTCGCGGGCATGGCGTCACTTATCGGCAAGCGATCTGCTCAAGTTATGTTCAGGATATTTTCGGGGACTTGGAGGGCGTTCCCGTCTCGATATTGATCGGGAGAGACGGGCGAATTCTGCGCCAATGGGACGGACTGCGTGACTACGAGACATTCCGCAAAGCCGTCGAACACGCTCTCAAATAGGTCGGTGGGGAGTAGGGAACAGGACAATAGACCTCTTGCTCCGATGCAAACGTACAGGAGGATTTCTCAGTCGCGAGCAACGAAAAACTGCTCCACTTTGCCGCTCGGTGCGCGATACATCAAGAGGCGCACTTTGCGGTCGTTGGCAAAGTGGAACCGATACCCGGAGACTTCCATGCCGCCGCGCTCATTACGTGAAAGCGACTCGGTTTTGGTCGGTTCGCCGAGTTCCGTCAGGGCTTTTTGCGCGGATTTGCGGCGGGCGTTTGTGAGGAACCACGCATATTCCGCGCCCAAAAGGGTTTCGTCTTTTTGTCCGGCTTGTAGCATTTTGAAGAGATGATATGCCATCGTCTCGGAAGAGACGCCCGTCATTTCGGGGATTTTGCGCTCTTCGGGCTTAGGCGATTCTGCGGGTTTCGGCGCGGGTTCTGGTTTGGCTTTTGTCGGTAGGGGTTTCGCGGGCGGCATTAGGACAGGAGCCACACGTTCCCGAATCGCTCCTACCTGTCCATCCTCGAAATTGGTCAGAATAATGAACGCGGAACGGGTCACCGGAACAAAAACATTGTCTGCGATAAACCCGCTGACCGCCCCGCCATGCCCATAAGAGCGAACACCCTCGCGCTCCTGTATTCCCTGCCCGCATCCATAATTGCTGACCGCTCCATTTTTGAGAATGCGCGGAGTCGTCATTAGGCGAAACGACTCTGGCTTGAGGAGTGTGCCGTCAATCAGTGCCAAATCCCATTTTGCCAAATCCGTCGGTGTCGAGTAGATCGCTCCTGCCCCGCCGATCCATCCATTGGCTTCATTAACTGCCAACTCCGGTTCACCCAAACAAAACCGCACATAACT
>CAZPZP010000329.1:0-5306 GCA_964591025.1 uncultured Chthonomonadaceae bacterium | reverse complement strand
CCCCCTCTCATAGTGAGGAACGAACGGTCAGGAGAGGGGGTTGGGGGGTGAGGTAAAGTTTGTTATTTCGACAATCAACCCTTGAAAGAACGGCATGAGTGCAGACACACAAAATGAGATTGGCATGGCGCAGTTTGTACTCTATCTGCACAGCGTCCCGCAATTAGGCGAAAAAAGCCTGACGCGCCTGTTCGCGGTGCTGGCGCAGCAGCGTCTTACGCCGACTCAATGCCTCGCGCTCACCGCTTCTGAATGGAAGGCGCGATTCGATCTCAAAGCGTCGGTTGCCAACTCTCTCACCGAGAACAAATCCCCGCTTCTTGTTAAAAGTGCGGAACTGCTCAAGGCGTTCCGCGTCCATCCATTATATCTCATCACGCAGAGCAGTGCCGCCTACCCCGCTAAATTGGAACGCTATGACGAGACGCCTCCGCCAATCCTTTACGCTTTGGGCAATGCCAGACTTTTGGAGCTGCCGCAAGCGTCTCAGAATGCGCTGTTCACGTTTACCGTTGCGGTTTCCAACGATGCCGTTTCTTCCTCACTGGATCGCGCTGATGAGATCGCCAACGCTCTGATCGTCGCGGGCGGCGTTCCAGTGACGGGGCATGATAGATTGCCATACCAACGTCTTGCCCTGTGCGCCCAGCGTCTCGACAAATCCATTCTGTATGTGCTGGATCGCGGTTTGCGGGAAGCCTTGGGCGCGGATTATGATCGCCCGCCGTTTGCCGCCGCACGTATTCGGGACGCGGTGTTCGAGCCGCGCCGTGATGTCGCGATCTCTCCCTTTCGCCTCGACGATCATGGATTGGGAGCCAACAACAAACGCCGTGACCGCTTGATTTTTGCCCTCTCCGATGTGGTGATTGTCGCCGATATTCGTTCGGGCGGCGGCATGATGAGCGAATGTATACGTGCCTTTGAGCAGAGCAAAATTGTGCGCGTCTTGAGTGAAGGCGGGCGCGAAGGCAACACGGCATTGCTCGGCAGAGGCGTTCCCGCGCTCGATCTCAAATCAGGTTGGGCGGCGGAATTGACGGATCAAGTGGAGGAGAAGTAACATGGCTGATACAAACCAAGATTTGCCTGCAACCCCGGCACTGCTCTTGGAATCACTCGACATTGCCGAGATCAACACTCTCCTTTCCCAATCGGTGACGGAGTTTGCCTGTACGCTCGGCTGTAGTCGTGCGGCATTGGTTGCCTATACACTGCGGGAAAAACTCCTGCGCGGCGTCGCCTCCTATCCAAGCGTGTGGAATCCGAAGATATGGCGGTGGTATAGCAGCGATTATCCCGAAATAGCCACTGTGATTCGCACGGAACAAGCGAACAGATTGACAGCCGACACGGTTCTGCCGCCGGAATGGGGAGTTATTTCCGGCGACAAGGCAATTTTGTTTCCCGTCTGTTTTCTGAAGCGGTTGCTGGGCGTGATGGTGGTCGTCTGCGAGGATACGGCACAGCTTGATTCCGATGAATGGCGCGAAATCGCCGAAGCCAAAATCGACAATCTTGCTCTGCTGATGGAATTGGAACGGGTTGCGTCCGCCTATCAAGATGAACTTCGACTGCGGTTTTCTGCGCGAGAACTCACCAATACCATTTTGGACGGTTCGCCCGTCGCCGAGATCGCCGACTGCATCACGGGGATCGTCGCTTCTCGCCTTCAAGAGCCGCGTGTCGGGTTGTTCCTCAAAGACGATTTCGAGGCGTGGCAGCCCCTGAGTTTACGCGAATTGTCACCCGCATTCGGAGCCACCGCCGCCAAACTCGCCGCGTGCAACGATACGCTGCTCAAACTCTCGCAAACCGGATTTCCTCTGTTGCTTGAAAACGTCACGGAACAGCCTGAATTTACTCCTGCTCTCAAAGAGTTGTTCGCGCAGGAAGAAGTCGAAAGCGTTCTCCTCGGCTGGATGACCTCGCAGGAGCGTCTGCTCGGAGCGATTGCCGTCTATCCGCGCTCGTCCCGTGAGTTTTCGCCGTCGGAACTCTCTGCGCTTCAAGATACGGCGGAGTTGGCGACCCTTGGCTTTTCGCTCGCTACCCTGCTTGCCAAACAGCGCACGATGGCGATTGTCGAAGAGCGCAGTCGGCTGGCACGCGAGATGCACGACACCGTTGCACAGTCGCTTGCCGGGCTGCTGATGCAGTTGGAAAATTCGCAAACCCTGCTGGCTTCCGGCGATCTGTCTACTGGGCGAAATATGCTGGGACAAGCGCAGTCGCAAGCACGCCGCGCCCTCGAAGACACGCGCCTCGCCGTCCAAAACCTTTCGGCATTGGAAGCAGAAACCCGTACTGCCGCGCAACTCATCGAGGAAGAAGTTGCTGCTTTCGAGCAAATTACGGAGATATCTGCCGCCTTTCTTCTTTCCGGCGAACAGCGCGAATTGACTCCCGAAATTCGGCTCACTCTGCTCCGCATCACGCAGGAAGCCCTCACCAATGCTCGCAAACACGCCCAAGCGAAGCGTCTGCGCGTCGGATTGCAATTCTCCGCAGATCATCGCATCACGCTCCTGATCGAAGATGATGGTGTGGGCTTCGATAGAGATGCCCGCTCTGCACCGAGTCCCGAAGGCGGCTACGGGCTTTTCGGCATGGAAGAACGCGCCCGTCTCGTCGGCGGCACACTGGAGATTGACAGTAATCTCGGCTGGGGAACCCGTATTCGCACCGTCCTGCCCTGTCCCGAAAGAGAGAACAGAGGAACAGGGAACAGGGAACAGAACAATGCCGCTTCCAATGACCCAATGACCCAATCGCCCAATGACCCAATGACCCAACGACCCAACGACCCAATAGTGGGGCAGGAAACCGATACGCGCATTCGCGTCTTGATCGTAGATGATTACTTTTTGACTCGTCAGGGAATTACCTCTCTTCTTTCGGTTCAGCCTCAAATCTGTGTCATTGGAGAGGCGGTGAACGGGCAGGAAGCCATTGCGTTTGTGCAGAACGAGATGCCCGACGTGATTTTGATGGATTTGCAGATGCCGGTGATGGGCGGGATCGAAGCAATGCGAAGGATTCATGAGTTCGCGCCGGAGTTGCCGATTGTCATATTAACAACCATGTCCACTGATGAAGCGGTCAGAGAGTCATTGCAAGCGGGCGCGGCGGGGTTTCTGCTCAAAGATACCGATGCGGCAGAGATTACAGCGGGGATTATTGCGGCGATACGCGGCGAAGCCCTGCTTGCCCCTGCCATTCTCGGACGACTCGCGAACCTCACTCGAACACCCGAAAAAACTGCCGATATGACAGAACGCGACCTCGAAATTCTGCGTTATCTGGTACAGGGATTTCGTAATAAAGAACTCGCTGAAAAGATGTTTGTGACAACAAGCACCATCGAATATCATCTCTCGAATCTGTTTAGCAAATTGGGCGTCAGCAATCGCGCCGAAGCGGTTCGCACTGCGTTGGAACGTCACTTGATTTCAGTCGAAAATTAACCCGACAATTCTGACTGTGGTGTGAAATATTTCACAGCAAAAATGCGCGTTATCCCTTATTATTGAATTGTGTTCGCACTCTCCTCCCCTTATCCGCACTTATCGCTATCAGAGTATAGCAGGAAGCCACTTGCTGATACTTAATCGCACTCGATAGGCGCGGGATATGGCAATGGCAGTCCATCGAACCCGAACCTCCCCTTATGCCGTCATACTCTAAACCAGAGTATTCGGCACACTCTCATTTTCAGCACGGCGATTCCGTGCAGGAAAGGCGGCTTAGTCGCTATGGAACGTTCGCTCTTGTTGGCGTCTTTGATTGTCAGCATCGTGTGTTTGCTCTTGGGTTTGATGGCGTCGCGCCCTCCGCGTCATGCCTCTCATAATGCGCTGGCGTTGCCGTCGGCACTGTGGGGCTTTGCGGGTCTGGTTCCTGTTCTGGTATGGTTGATTTCGTTTCGGGAGAAAGCCCCGTTTTCCGGCGGTCACGGCATGGGCAACGGCGTTCTGCTCGGCGGTATTTTCGCTCTTGTCGCCGCAAAAATGCTGCTGCCCGCTTCGGATTCAACAGGACAGTCGGGGCGCGGCGTGCGGGCAATGGCGGGGGCGTTTGCCCTTGCGGCAGTTGCGGCGATTATCCCTCAAGTTTGGATACGCGGCTTGCTGCTTGATTTTCTCATGGGCGAGGCATTAGGCTTCGCGGCAGTGACCTTGATTCTTGCTGTCGGTTCGCTGGCGTTGAACTCCGAACACAGTGTATTTGCCGCCCGATTGATTTCTGCACTCGGCTATACTGCCACTGCTCTCGGCTTGGTGGTTATGGGCGAGTTTCGCGTACCCGTTTCGCTTGCGGCAAAGTATGAATTGGTCGCGTGGGGCGTGCCGGGCGCGTGTCTGCTGGCGAGTATTCCCATAGTATTACTGCTCTGTGCCTTGCCTTCGGGTGTGTATTCGCGGTGGGCAGCGAAGTTGCCGTTTGCGCGTGGATTGGGCAAAGGGTTCGAGCGGCTCGTTCCTGTGGGTGATACGCAACAGGCGGCGGGCAATGTCCTGCGTTTAATTCTGGCGGCGATTTTGCTCCTTGTTGTCGGCAAATTCCTCGCCGTCAAGATTGTTTCCAGTGCGCTTTTGTTCTCCACAATACGCATCGGCATTGTCGCCGGTCTGCTGATTGCCGCGCTTCTCGCTTACTGGAAAGAGGACAACGCGGCGCGGTGGATGGCTCCGTTGGTTTTGGTAGCGGGCGGAATTTTGGTGTTTCCGTCTTTAACGGGCGTCGGGTTAGCGATTATGCTTTTGGCGGCGTGGACGGTTCCAGCAATTATCTTGGGATGTGCCGAACCGAAGCCGGACGCCACTAACGAAACCCTTTCCCTGCACGCTTTTTCGCTTGTTCAGACGTTTTTGTTCGGGACATTGTTTGTGCTGTATCGCGTCTGCACGACGCGCTTCGATGACGATCTGCGCGGCTTGGCGTTGATGGATCAGAATGTGCTTTTCGCGGTTTTGTCCGGTGTCTGCGTGCCGTCTCTGCTGTCCTCGCTTGCTCTTCCCTCTCGCACGACCAAGTTTTCGCCGTTCGCGATAGCAATAGCAGGGATTTTGGCGTTGCTTCTTCCTGCGGGAGCGATATTATTCTGGGGCGCGAAGTGCGTGCTGGCTCTGCTGATTGGATTATCGCTTGCCGTTCTTGTCAATCCTGCCTTTGGCTCGGAGCGTCGCGCCGCACAGTCGCTGATCGCCGGAGTGTTCGCCGTTTGTATCGCGCTGGTTTTATGTCAGTCGTATCCGAATTTGCTGTCCCTGACCGATCTCTCCCGCGAACAAGCCTCCGGTTTG
>CAZPZP010000328.1:0-5317 GCA_964591025.1 uncultured Chthonomonadaceae bacterium | reverse complement strand
CTACGCTCCCATGGGAATTTCGTCCGCAGGACGTCTGTTTTTGAGTCGGGTACGTGATCTCTACCCGAACCCAATAACCTACCAACCCAATTTCCCAACGACCCTTATCCTCCGCCGCCCAACCCTGCGGGCGCGTTACGGCTGCGTTCTTCCGCAGTTGGCAGGTTGATTTTGTATTCTTTGTTGCTACTGCCGTCGCTACTGCCGCCGATCAGTCGGCTTCCGAGAAAGACAATCACGACGGTTACAAGCACAACCACACCAATCACGACAGGATTAACTTTGGATTTCATCGGAATTTACTCCACACAAGTATCCCAAATCATCCATTTGAGATTGGCAGGATTGAAATCGCGGAACGCTTCGCCCCAACAGCCGCGTGCGGCGGCTTGCTGTGCGGCATTCGGCGACGGCAGAATCGCGGCGGTCTTATACCACTTGGCGTGTCCGTCGGCAAAAATGAGATTGGTGCCCTCCCGATGACGATCCACAACGCAGCCCTGAGAGGCAGGAGTCTGACGTGAATTTCCGACGCAGACATTGTCAATGACATAACCGCGATAGCCCGCGGCGGTAGAGCCTTGCCAGCCGTCTCCGAAGATGACATTTTTGGCAGGTTGCGCCATCTGGGGCAGAGTCATGTGGATACGCCGTCCGCAGGGGTTCGCAGCATCGGGCGTCCAGTACCATGTGGTCATTGCCGCATTCATGCCCGTTGGCAGCAGTCCGCGCTCGCCCCATGTATCCACAAATTTGCTCTTGCCATTGGTGTTCGGGCAGATGAACGCTTGCTGATTCTTGATATAGGGCATCAAGAACGCACTCCAGATTTTCATGGTCGGAGTAAAACAGTTAGGAGCGGGCTGTTCGCGCCCATAAGGGTAAACCTCGTCGTAATCCTGCAAATACATCATACACGCCGTTCCGATCTGCTTCTGATTGCTGAGACAGGAGATAGAACGAGCTTGTTCACGGGCTTGCGCGAACACGGGAAACAAAATCGCCGCCAGAATCGCGATAATGGCGATCACGACGAGCAGTTCGATGAGCGTGAAACCACGCCGGGAAGAATGAGACATTAGAACACCTCCCAAAACAAAAAAGAGAAAAAGAAAGCAGTCTGTAGGACGAGAACAGCAGCGACAACTTGAGGACAGAAAAGGAGACGCTATGCCGATTCGCAACAGGCATCCGTCGTCTGCAACCTTGCAGCAGGGGATTAGTGGTGATTATAATCCGATTCGCGGCACTTGTCAAGCAAATTTACCGCAATCACACAGGTTTCATGTCCCGTATTGGCAGAAGTTCGAGCGACTGTTGGCGAAGGCGAGAAGTTTGGGAATAATCGTGCAGATAACCTTCTTCACGGACGCGCAGGAGGCGATTTCGGAAGAGTTGATCAAGTGCAGTCGTGGCGACAATCTCAGGCGATGATAAGTACGGAGTCCGATGGTATAATCCACGCAGCGGGCAGTATACCGATGCGCCGGACATTGCAGGCGATTGGGTCTGCCTCTTGAAAAGCAAACAAAGCAAGGAAAACGAAGCGTGATAAGATATGGATTGCTGGTTGTGTTTGTGCTGTGTGCGGCAGTGGGCGGGGCGCAGGGCGTGACGGATATGGAGACGATTCGGCGCAACACCTACGCCTATGACCGCGATTTGCCCTTAAATGCGAAAACCAAAGAGTTAGACACAAACGCCAAACGCACGCGCTATCGGCTGGAGTATGACAGCGTTCACGATCAGCGGGTGACGGCACTCTTTTCCCTGCCGAAAAAGGGAACCGCCCCCTACCCTGTGGTTTTGATTATGCACGGCGCGGGCGGGCATAAAGACGCCGATTATGTTCGGTTTGCTTCGGAGACGCTGATCGGGCAGGGATTTGCCACGCTGACAATGGATGCACAATATCGGGGAGACCGCGCCCGCCCCGGACGCACCGGTGATCCCAATCCGGCGAGTTTTGCCATGCGGGATGCGTGGATTCAGACGGTCATTGACTTACGGCGCGGCGTGGATTATCTGCTGTCGCGCAGTGACATTGACGGCGCAAAAATCGGCTATCTCGGCTTTTCGATGGGTGGAATGTTCGGGGCAGTGTTAGGCGGCGTGGAGTCGCGGGTCGGGGCGTTCTGTTTGGCGGTTCCGGGCGGCGGATTTGTGGAGTTGGCGAAGAATATCGACAAATATCCCCTGCTCAAAGCGAACTGGCACGTCACGCCGACGCCTGAAGTCTTGAAAATGGTCGAGGAGAACGCGCAGATCGTCGATCCGATTTACTTTGTCGGCAAACTGTTGCCGCGTCCGCTGCTCATTATCGTCGCCAAGAACGACGAAGTGATTCCCGCCGCGTCCAGTCAAGCCCTCATTGACGCCGCCGGAGCCGACGAAACCAAACACGTCAAACGCTGGAACGCCGGACACGCTCTGCATCCGAATGTGGCATTCGATATTCGCGATTTCTTCGTTGGCGTCTATGGCAAACGCCCTGCCACCCCATAAGCTTTACAGGATTTTCGGCGGCGAGAGCGTTTGCCTCGCCTCGCTCTTAGGGACTCTCAAGGATTAAACTGTTCTATCGCCTTGTCGGGTACTGAAAGTACCCGCCTCTGTGTCCTTCGGACGAGCGTCCTGCCGGACGCACCATGCCAGAACGGAACGATTTTTTTGTTGAGAGTCCCTTACCTGAGTTGAGTCGTGCGCTCGAACAATGCCAATTGCGAAGATTCGCTGGAGCGTTTCGGACGATAAAGAAACGACGTTGTATTCTCGGCATACTCGAAAAGTACATCCAGCAAACCGATTTCCGGCGAACGAAAATCGAACTTTCGCCCGGATTTCGCTTGAGAAATCAGATTCTCCACATGAGAGATAATCTCCTTTTTGCACTCCTCCCCGACCCAAAACGGATAGGGCAGCCGCTCGAAATCTTTGGACTGGATATTGCGCGTATGGTTGATCACCGTTTTGAGAATGTGACTGCATCGTTCCGTCAGTGACCAACCGAGAATAAAGAACAGTTCTCTCTCTTCAATTCCGGGCAGTAAAAACGCGCAAGGCGCACCACTGTCAAGAATATAACCCTCCGGTAGAAAACGGGCGTAGAGGCGCGGCGCGATCAACTGCCAAGTGATTCCGCTTCGCTTGAAAAAGGGCTTACCGCCAACACCGTGCAAATACCAGTTGCCATTTTTCTTATACGTGTAAACGGCATCGCCCTCATCTTTCCAATAGATCACATAAGCGGGCGGAGAAAATACAATTGCGTTGCTGCCTTTGTTGTAGGGGCAATAATCGGCGTGAGGCAGTGCCAATTTCAGCGGCATATCACGAGGAATGACATTGACGTTTTTGCGCGTTTCTCCGTTTGCCTCTTTCTCGGCAATTTTCGCCCGTGTTTGCGGCGAAATTTTGCCGAGTCGCGCCCTTGAAATCTCGTTCGCCAATGTAATGGGATCATCAAAAAACACAAACGAGTAAGGTTCCTCGATACTGCCCTCTCGAATTTCTCGAAGAAACCACTCGTTGCGCCCTACAGTCATCCCGCTCGACGCGACCAAATAATCACCTAAAACTGCTCCATCGAAATACCGCGACAAATCGGAGTTGATGCACCAAGAGAGATTTCCCGTTTTCTCCACTTCTGAGCGCAGAATTGTTTTGCCATTGATCTGGACAGTGTCCGTCGGCATCGCCGTCTTGGTATAGTCAAGAGTCAACATGGGATGTTTGGTCTCTTCCGAGAAGAAATCTATCTCCTTTGTCTCGACTGTTCCGTTCAGCATCAATAACTTGCGAAGCCCGCGCATGGTTTTGATTGTGAGAAAGGTGTCCGAACAGATGAAGCGCAACTGTCCGCCTGTTTTCAGGAGATCATGACACTTGACCAGAAAAAACGAATAGGTTTCTTTCTTGATCTTTTCGCCATGCCGCCACCCATAAACTTTATCCAATCCGTCTTGAAGTTCCGCATCGAGCGTTCCGCCAAAGGGAGGATTGCCGATAATAAAATCGAACTGGAGATTGTGTTCATGCCAGCGAAAAAAATCTATACAATGCAAGTGTGGCATGGGAGGAACACAGCCATAACGCTTGTGCAGTGTTTGCAGGAAAACATCCGAGACGCTTGCATCAATCTCGATGCCGTAAAGATTGCGCTCGAAAATTTGGGTCAGACGTTCTATATGACTGCCCGAATAGAGAGGCAAAAATCGGTCTATCAATGCCAATAAAAAAGAGCCTTCGCCAAAACTGGGTTCCAGAACTTTGGATTCAACCGTTAGAGGCAAGTCGGCAACAAGCCGTTTTGCCAACACTTCCGGCGTCAGAAACTGACCGAGTTGGCGTTTGATTGCTCGCTGATTTTTGGCGATACTCATAACAAATGCAAACCTTCCTGTGTTTCTGGTGTGACCTGAAATGTTCCATTTTCGAGATAACTGCTGACTTCCTGCCGCATCGTCTTCAAGACACGCTCACGATTGATTTGTAAACGCCGCTCGCCATCCTCAAGTAAGTTCAACAAGTCGCGGACTTTTTGCTCGGTGGTTTTGATGGGGCGTGTCTCTTCTGGGTTGAAATTGGTGAAGAAGGGTTTGGCTTTCAGCATAATTTGACCAGTACCGGAATCGAACGTAACGTAAGCGAGATGATCCAGCATGTCCGTAAAATAAACTTGGGGCGAGATTGGATCGCCGATACTGAGTTTGACGATGAGGAGATAATACGAGTCGATATGTCGCGAAATCAGAGCGTTGAGCAGCTTTTTGAGAGAAACCATGTTGGGCTGTCCCTCAGAACCCGCGATCCCAACTTTGACATTGATAGGATGATAAATCAAGTCGTGGCGAAGCCAAATATCTCCCATTGAGCGGGGACGTGCTGCCCCATTCGCATGGCGTTCGAAACACGTTTCATAGTTTACCGTGAGGAGCGCAGTCGTTTTTTCGTCTACAATATCTGCGGTGCGATGCCCGATCTCTTTGCCTTGTGCTAAACTGTGAAAGTACTCTTTCTGAACTTCTTTGTCCCAATACTCTTGGCATCCATCCCGAATTTGTGTCATCAACTCGCGTGACAGCATTCTCTCTCCTCATCGGCGCGATTTTTCATTTGGCACAGACAAGTATACACGTTTTATTAAGGTATATGGTTTGAGGAGAAAAAATTCGCGGCACGAGCATTTCGCTCGTGCCGCTTTTACTTTGCTGATTTGCCTGTCAACCTAACACCTACGAAGCGCGTTTCAACTCCTCGTTCGTGATCAGCGTCGGTTCGAGACGCTGCAAGACCGTGTCCTCGTCAATAATGCACT
>CAZPZP010000327.1:0-5318 GCA_964591025.1 uncultured Chthonomonadaceae bacterium | reverse complement strand
AGTTGCCCCCGCGCCCTCCAACTCTCTCGCTATCCCAACAACATCAGCGTGCGATACCCGATAAACAGTCCCAACATGAGAAGGACTGACGCCCAGAGTTTCCACTTTTTGGCGTGGAGCATTTGGAGGAGCAGAGCAGTACCGACCATCGCCCCTGTTGTCATCAGGTAAGGCATTCGCGCATTCATGCTCCCATACCGACTACCGAGCGTAATCCCCATGATGAGGCACAACGCGGCGATAACGACAATCGGCGCGAGGCGTTCCCCGATATTGAGGTCAGTTACCAGCGCAATGAGAAACAGCATTCCGCACAACAGAGCCGATGCCAATGCCGCCGACGGTACGATACTCGCGAGTACCGACCCTGTAATTCCATGCGCCCCTCTTGCCCATGCGACGGCTCCAATCGGAGCGAGCGCGGCAAAGAACAACGGCAGATACCACCCCGCAATCCGCCAAAACGGGGGGCGCGGCGTCATCACCGTCACGCGAACGGGAATCTCTTCGACGCCCGCTTCTGTCTCAATTCGCACCGTCTCGACAAAATCGCCCGTTTCCCAAGTTCGTGCCGTGTGCGCCGTCAATGTAATCGCTTGTTTCGCGCTCGTAAACTCTGCCGGATGCACGGTGAGCCAGCCCGGCGTATGCAACACTCGCCCCTTTACGTCGCCATCAACGCCAAACGTCCGCGCATACACCTTCACCGAGCGCAAATCTCCCTTTCGCACCGTCCCGAAATCCACTCTTTGCGGCTCCACTTCCAAACGCGGCGCAACTTGTCGGCGTGCAAACGGCGTGCGAAGGCGTTTCCGTCGCTCTGGCATCGTCTCCCCCGCATCGAACTGCTCGCTCACGTCCGCGACCACCACGCCCATCCCGTTCTGAGGCAACTCCGGCAGAGGAGGCAGCTGCTTATTGTACTGCGGAACGTCCGGCATTCCATTGAGGCGGCGCGTCGCCGTCTCATTTCCCACTTTCGCGGTCACTTCCGCCACCTGACGCCCCAACCGAAACCCTTCAAGGTCATCACGGAAGGCAGCCGCCGACTCATACCGCTCTCGCTTGTCCCGTGCCAACGCCCTATCGAGGATATATTGCAGCGCGTGCGGAACCTCTTCCAAAAACTCTGATAACGGCGTCGGCTCCTCACGCTCAACAACACGCTTCCATGCAAACGGGTCTTTGACTTTCAGCACATTGAACGGACGATGCCCTGTCAGCATCTCGAATAAGGTCACGCCCATCGCCCAAATGTCCGATTGATGATCCGATCTGTCCTCTTCCGCAAAATCTTCGGGAGCCATATACGCATAGGTTCCTGCGCCTCCTGCATACGCATTCGTGGCAAGAATCTCCGCCAGCCCGAAGTCCGCTAACTTGACCTCGCCCTCCCGTGAGATGAGGATATTGGCGGGCTTCACGTCGCGATGCACCGTCTGCATTCGGTGGGCAAACTCCAGCGCGTCCAAGACTTGCGCGGCGATCTCACAGGCGCGGTCTATCGGCAGAGTTTCCACGGTTCGGAGCAAATCTTGCAGGTTCTGCCCGCGAATGTACTCCATTGCAATCACAATTTTGCCGTCAATTTTGTCCACACTGAGAACGCGCACGATGTTGGGGTGACGCAGCCGATCCATGACACGTGCCTCTTCCAAAAAGCGGCGAATGTCTCCGGCTTGCACGTCCACTTCTTTGAGGGCGACCTGCTTGTTGAGGAGTGTATCTTTGGCGAGATAGACGATTCCTGAGACGCCATGCCCCAAAACGTCCAATCGCTCATATTTTCCAAGCATTCCGAGCGGCATAAATTTCTCTTACGAGCCTCCTCTCTTCCGAGAGGAGGCAATAGGAAGGTTGTCCGTGAAGGCGGACGTTGTGCTTTCCGCAGCGGGGAATTCATTCCACCGCGTTCGTTACGGGGCAGTTTCGGGAGCGTCATCGAGCTGCGGCTCGCCCATTTTGCGATACACGACGGCAGGAATATACTTGAGCTTCTTCTCATCCAACACGTAGAGGTGTCTATCCTTGTCGAAGGCGAAGGCTTGCGGCTGAAGCAGCTGCCCATTGGCAATGTCGGGTTCGCGCCGTGTGCCTGCAAAATCGAACTTGCTGATCCCGGTTTCCCCAGTCTTTGCAACAAATGTCTGATACATATTGCCAAAAATATCGAATCGGGTATAAAGCCGTTTTGGGTCAGGTTTCGACGCGGGCGGCACAGGGAGGACTCGCGGCAGAGGGTTGGCGATCTTATCGCTCTCGACGTGAATAAATTTCCCGTTCGTTCCAATCACGTATGCCCCGCCCTGCTCGTCGAGTTCGAGATAATCCTCTCGGAGCGGTGTCTTCTCATAAAGGGTTTTGATACCAGTATACAGCATCGGCTTATCCCCTGCCAAAAGTCGGGTGGTGACATCGTCGTCTTGTTTGGCTCTAATTGTTGGAATAACAGGGACTTGCACATTGCGATTTTTCAGGGCGATGGCAAGGGCAATTCCTTCGGCAACACACGCGATCAGGGCAACCACCAAAAGCGAGATGAGTAGACTACTCCCTCCTTTCGCCGTTTCATCGGCGGGTTGGCGATTGCGGCGACGACGCGGCGCACGCTCTTCATCGGGTTCGTCTTCTTCTTCCTCGTCCTGCGCGGTGACTTGCCTCTCTTCACGAATAGGTGTGGGCTTAGATTGTAACGATTGCTGCTTACCGTTCTTGGGCTTACGCCAATTCGCGTCGGGATCAGTCATCTCCTCGTCTTCGGCAACCGTGGGGCGGGGCGTGCGAAGCTGTGTCTCGATTACCGACGCGCCGGAAATTGGCTGAAACACTCCATACCGTACCACCATCACCGTGACATTGTCCGAGCCGCCATGCCTCAGAGCCGCGTCCACAAGGCGGTCTGCGGCGTCCTGCGCGGGCGGAACCGATGCCAATATCTTCGCGATCTCAATGTCTGAAACTTCCGTCGTCAGTCCATCGGTGCAAAAGAGCAGGGTATCGCCCTCGTCCAGCTCATAATTCTGAATTTCGGGATCGACATCGCGTTGCTGTAATCCTATTGCCTTCGTCACTTGGTTGCGAAACTTACTGTTGGCAGCCTCTTCACGGGTCATGGTTCCGGCGAGAACCTCCTGCCAGACAGTCGAGTGATCCTGTGTAAGTTGGCTGAGTTTGCCTTTGCGAAGTAGGTAAACGCGGCTGTCCCCGGCGTGTCCGAGCGTCAGTTTGTTTTCGCGCAAAACCCCGACGAGGCAGGTTGTCCCCATTCCCGACAGTTCGGGGCGTTCAATCTGTTTCATCCAGACTCGGTTATTGGCACGCTCGATGACCTCGGTCAGCAACGGATTGAGATTGGCGGTTCCGACTGAGCCGCCTTTCTCGTAAGCCCACTCGACGAATCCATCCGTTAGGGTCTCTACGACGGTACGCGACGCCACTTCGCCGCCACTTTTCCCACCAGTTCCGCCCATGCCGTCGGCGACGATAAAAACGCCGTCCAGCACGTTGTCCAAATCTTTGCGTCGCAACACTGCGAAACCGTCTTGATTGGTATCGCGCACTTTGCCCGCGTGAGTTTTACATCCCACCGTATGACTCATAACATCTCCATACGAGGAAACAGGGAACAGGGAACAGGGAACAGGACAATCCAAATCTGATCCACGAAAGAACACGAAATCAACACGAAAAACAATGCGAGAGAATTTCAGGCATTATTTTTTTGTCCTGCGCTTGTTTGCTGTGGAATTGTCCTGTTCCCTGTTCCCTGTTCCCTGTTCCCTCCTTTATTCCAAGTCTTTGCGGATCAAGCGCAATAAAATCAGCGCGAATAGCCCGAACCCTGCCAGCAGGGCATAGCGTAGTAAACTCAACATCCATGCCGTCATGATTATCGGTTCTCCTGCAAGCCTTCCTCGAATCGCAGTTTGAGCGTGCCGAGGGTGATCGAGTCATTGTCGCGCAATCCCGTCGGGAAATGCGGCAGGAGCGGCAGATCGTTTAGGCGTGCTTCACTGCTCTCACTGAGGAGTTCGATGGCATAGCCCTCTCCATTATGAACGATTCGGGCGTGTCTTGTTGCGATAGAGCGATCTGGCAGCACAACATCGTTGGTGACCCCGCGCCCGATGACCGTTTCGGAGGCGAGCAAAAAGTCGTCTACCACTTCCGCGCCTTCGAGAAGCATCAGGCGGGCGGTGCGCGGCGTTAGAACTCGGCGCGGCGGCGTCGAACTGCCCATTTCATCAGGATTCAGCGATGCGGCGGCTCCGCCATAGACGCCGGGTGTCGTGCGCGGCTTGGCGTCTTCAATATCGCTTTCGCTTTCGTTCTGTCCGCGCTTGGTCTGCTGAAACGTGATACGTGTCTGTCCGACGGTGATCTCGTCGCCGTCGTGAAGCGTGCGGTTGTCGATTCGGCGTCCGTTGACTTTGGTTCCGTTGGTACTGCCCAGATCGTAGACGGTGAATTTGCTGTCAGCGTCGAGTTCGATTCGGGCGTGCTGCTTGGAGGCTTGCCCATCGCTCTCCAAAACCACGTCGTTGCCGGAACGCGCCGAGCGTCCCAAGACTATCGCGCCTTTGGCGATAATATAGCGGAATGGCGGCTTGTCGGGCGCATAGATGATGAGTGTGGCGGCGGCGATAGCGGGAACGGTTCCCCCTTCGTCGCTGTGGCTCATTCCCGCAAAACCCGCGACGGTGCGCTCCTCATAAGGAGTGGCAGGAACCTCGCCAACGGCATTGGCGGGCGTTTCGGGTGCGGTGATTTTGGTGTTATAGCGACAGCGCACGCGCAGTTTTTCGGGTTTGCGCTCTAGTGCGGTCTCGTCCGCCGTCAACTCTTTGATCGTAAAATCCAGTGCGCCCCGAATATGGTAGTGGTTCTGCTGGCAATAGCGGCGGATGGCAGATTCCAATTCGTCTCGGTCCAAAAACGAAAGGAGATAGTCTTTTTCTTCCTCATCATCAACCGCAATCTCTAAAATGTATTGATTCGGCACATAAACCCGATTATCGAAGCCCTCCTTGCGGTTGTCCTCCATTGCCGCAATGATTCGCCGCAGGACATCTTTGGGGCGGACATCGTCGCCACTGCCACCAAAAAGCCCCTCATACCATGCTCCAAATGACCGATTGATTTTCTCAAACACGTCCATAGTTCTCCCCGTCAGCCTCTTAATTCTCTCCTAATACATTTAGAGGACGGAGCCAACGTCCATTCGGTTGCAGTATTCCTCGCTGCAATGCCAGAACCGACGCAGGAGAGGAGACCTCTTGGACTAGTGTTCTCCTGATCGGGTACAAAAACGTACCCGC
>CAZPZP010000326.1:0-5329 GCA_964591025.1 uncultured Chthonomonadaceae bacterium | reverse complement strand
CTCTCCTCCGAACTTGTTCGGGTATCAGGAGAGGGGTTGGGGGTGAGGTAAAGAGGTGAGTCAAGAATTCTCTTGAGAGTTTTGCATAGATTTTCGTGTTGATTTCGTTTTTGTTTTCGTGTGTTTCGTGAGATCGGCATGAAATTTTTACTAGATTTTGGGAAAGAAGGAACAAAATACAAGGGGAAATCGCCAAAATAGGGGAAATTTCTGCAACAATCGTTGCAACTTTTACTCGTACCTGTCCGTATGTGTTTTAATGCCTGTGCCTATCAGGCAATTTTGCTCTTGACAAAAGTGGCTTGTGATAGGGTATGATACACAAATCATAAGCGCGGACTTCTGCGCGTATTGCAACCATGTCAGGTTCCGTATCATCTCAGCATTCATCGGGGAACAAGGGCGTTTCTCGATCTCTCAGGGGCATCGGCTTGCCGCTCTGCTTCGTGTAAGTGTTCCATCCGTATCTTTGTTTGCGACGGCATAAAACATCAATCCCGTCGCGCTTTTATTCTCTATTTTGGAGGGACAAATGACTGTATCTAACCGAAAAGCGTTTACGCTGATCGAACTTCTCGTGGTTATCGCCATTATCGCGATTCTGGCGGCAATCCTCTTCCCTGTTTTTGCACAGGCACGCGAAAAGGCACGTCAAACGAGCTGCCTTTCCAACCTCAAGCAGATGGGCTTGGGCGCGTTAATGTATGTGCAGGACTATGATGAGACGTATCCGATTGGAGCGTCTCAGGGCAGTGATGGGACATGGCTTTGGAACTTCAACCTGCCTGTTCCGTTCAATTGGCGTCCTATTCCCCCGACAGACCGGCGCGTTTTCGCAGCACAGCACCATTGGGGCAACTCGCTTCAACCCTACACGAAGAACTGGGGCATTATGACCTGTACTTCTGCTCTGACAACTCGGTTGGGGATTCCCGATTACGCGACGCCGAACGTGCCGTGGCAACGTGTTTCGTACACCTATAATGGTCTGCTTTCCAGCTATGCACAGGCAGGCATCAATCAGGTTTCCCGCGTTCCCATGATGTGGGAAGGTCGCGGCAAGGCAGGTGTCGAAGGATTTGCTCTGTCAAATCCTAACCCTATCTGTGCCAACGCAGCCCAGCCGTGTATCTATGTTCCCCGTACTGCAGCGGGGTGTGCCCCAGGCAATGGTGGGACAAGTGCTATGTTCCAGCTGTCGGGAACAATGTGGATTCACAACAATGGCATGAATTTCGCGATGTCCGACGGTTCGTCTAAGTGGCGACGAGTGGGCGCAGCGCTCGCTCCCAACAGTACCGATGGCAATACAGACCCTTACACGGGATATGATCCTTCGGGAAACCCCACATCATACTACTGGGATGGCTGTCATGCATGGTTGTTCCGACCTGATGCCCAGTGGAATAACTAATCTCTGTAACGAACGCTGTGTGTTGACTCTCATTTCGATGAGAGTCAACACACGAATAAGAAGGAATGTTTGATGAAGAAGTCAATCCGTGTCTGCGTGACGTTTGCGGCGTGTCTTATAGTCTTTGGTGCGTTGACAGGTTGTTCCAAAAAAGAGGAAGAGGCTCCAGTTGCGCCAAGCCAATCCGCTGATGGACAAAAACCCATTGCAACTCCCCTAAACAATCAACCGGGCAATCAGCCCATGAGAGCCACGCAATAGGTTTGCTCCTGTATCACCCAATGTAAGAGAAAGCGCAGATCGTTTGATCTGCGCTTTCTTTTTTTGGCTGTTTCACCTTCTGATGTAATCAATGAGCAAAGGGTTGCGGTAGAATGCATTTGCAATGGAATGGGTTTGCGATGGAAGGGTTGCGATGGAATGAATTCCTCGCTGCGTGGCGTTCCGCCGCGTGTCCGCCTGCGCGGACACCAAACTTCTCGCAGATGCTGATGCTATTGTTGTGGATTGAAGGAGGAAGGCAATGCCGATGACCCAAAATAAGCTGCGCGTGTATGTTCATTTCGTCTGGTCAACCTACGACCGTCTGCCCCTTATCACCGAGGAGATTGAGCGGGAACTGTTTCGGTGTATCAGCACAATTTGTCAGAATAAGGGCTGTAAAGTATTGGCACTTGGTGGGATTGCGGATCATGTCCATCTGTTGGTGACCTTGCCGACAACTGTGTGCATTGCCGAATTGATAAAAGAGGTCAAAGGCGGTTCGTCCCGTATGGTTTCCAAGACACTCAAGACGGACGGTTTTTTCGGCTGGCAGGGCAGTTATGGTGCGTTCAGCGTCAGTCCCAGTCATCGCAAAATGGTGATCGCCCTCATCCAAAACCAGAAACGGCATCATGAGAAGAAAACCTTTTGGGATTCCGTCGAACCCTGCTCTCCGACATGGGACGACAATGTTCTCCACGATTGATACGACTGGTGTCCGCGCAGACGGACACGCGGCGGAACGCCACACAGCGAATCGTTCCATACCTTGACTCCAAAGAAGAAATTGCCTTACGAAAGAGCGTTGCCTGTAATACGTTGATAGGCGGCGCGATATTTCTCGGCAGTTTGCATGACGACTTCGGGCGGAAGCAGCGGCGCGGGCGGCTCTTTGTTCCAGCCCGACGCTTCCAGCCAATCGCGCACAAACTGTTTGTCGTATGACGGCTGGCTTTTGCCCGGAACGTAAATGTCGGCATCCCAAAAGCGCGAAGAATCGGGCGAAAGGGCTTCATCAATAAGAGTGATCGCTCCAGTTGATCGGGAGTGACATCGCGCCGATTTGCCAGAACGCTTCGTATCCACTCAGTATGAATTGCGTCTGTCCAACAGGGTTGATAGGCGCGAGCAGTCGCAAGCCACATGAGCAAATCCCGTAACGCCAGGGGATACAGCGTACAGGCATCAAGGAGAGCAATCATTCGTACAGCCCCAGCCGCTCCGTTTCCGCGACTAACTCTTCCATCACTTTGACGCGCCGCTCTTCATCCTCTTGGATATAGCGAGCGACATCACGGTAGAGAATACGCCGATGCGCTCCGACCTTACGGAAAGGAATTTTCCCCGCCTCCAGCAGTTTAATGAAGAAAGGACGCGACACCCGCACCAAGTCTGCTGCCCGCTGCGTAGTGAGTTCGGCATCTGTGAGAATGAGAGTTACCCCGTTGCCCTTGCCAATCTCTTCCAATGCACTCAGCAGCAGTTGGGTTGCAGAGACGGGAAGGACAATTTCGGATTGTGAATTGCTCTCGCCATGAATATGAAGCCGAACATCTCGCCCCTGTTGCTTGAGGGAAACCAATACTTGTTGGGCAGTTTTAGCATCTTGTTCGCTGGGAACAGTAGACTCTATTTGGATAGACATTATTATCTCCGAGAAGGAAAGATTTCTTTGTCGTATGAAAAACGAGCCATCAAGACCTGATAGGAGACTATGGACACTATTGCCCCATAAGTCTAATAAAAACAGGGGGAGAAAAAATTCTCCACCCTGTAAGGATACTGCAAAAAAAACAAAGATAAATGCACTTTATGTCTTAATTCACCTCTCGCAGCGGGGGTTGAACCCCCCGCTGCGAGAGGTGAGGTTTTAATTGGAAATCGCGACGTTTGCTGCTTGGCGTCCCTTAGGCGTTTCAATCGACTCATAATTGACGGTCTGACCTTCGCGCAGCGACTTGAAACCGCCTTGCAGAATGGCAGAATAGTGAACGAAAACGTCCACGCCGTCTTCTGCCTCGATGAAGCCATAACCTTTGGCATCGTTGAACCACTTAACTTTACCTGTTACCATGCTAATCATGCTCACTGCTCCTTCTCGAACTCTCCCCTCATACTGGGAAAAAGGGAGTTTCCTGCTCGTTGGCGAGGAAGATTGAGCGCGGGGAATATCGCACGTCTCCTGCGCGAGAGGGGTTGCAGGGGAAGCGGCGAAACATCGTCTAAGTCGCACTCACTTGGCACTATTTGCACAGAGCGTGCCAGAATTTGCGTACCATTACGAGAAAAAAAGAAAAACTTGTACTTTTCCGGAGAACAAACGGGGAAAGAAAGCCGAATAAGAGAGTGGAAGCCCGTCATTTATCTCTTTTGAGGGACGAAGATTTTTCGTTTTCGAGAATCGCGTTGCGTTTTTGCGGCGATTTACCGTATAATTTAATGTGACTAAGGAGTTAGCACAGAAGGAGCAGATACTCATTATGGCAACGATTGATGCAATTGGAACTCAGAGCGTCACCTTGAGTGAGCGTGCCGCCCAAGAGATCGCGGAATTAATGGAACGACAAGGCAAGTCCGAGGGGGCTTTGCGCGTTTTTGTGCAGGGCGGTGGCTGTTCCGGTCTAAGTTACGGAATGGCAATTGATGATCAGGAAGAAGAAGGCGATGTGATCTTCCACTGTCATGGCGTGCGCGTCGTGGTTGATGGCTTGAGCCTCAACTATGTCGGCGGTGCGTCGGTGGACTTCGTCGAGGATATGATGGGCGGCGGCTTCAAGATTGATAACCCGAACGCAACGCGCTCTTGCGGTTGCGGCAGTTCGTTTGCAACGGAAGACGGACAGCAGCAAAGCAGTGGCGGCGGCTGCGGCTCCGGTGGCGGTGGCTGCGGCAGCTGCGGTTAATCTGTTCATGCTTGACAAATGATGAATGGGTTTGATTATCAAGGAGGAGTGAAATTTGATTTCGCTCCTCTTTCTGATTTTGCACAGAATTTTCGGAGGCAAACAATGCAAGCATTCAAGCAAGCATTTCCTACGCTGACAAAAGAAGCCTATTTCGATTATTGTGACCGCCATGAGGGGAAATATGAATTTCATGACGGAATGGTCATTGCGATGGCGGGCGGCACGACAACGCATACCCGCTTGGGGGGAATGGCTTACCGTCTGCTTTCTGACAGCGTCGAAGAGAACGACTGCGAAGCGTTCGTATTTGAGAAAAGTGTCGCAGTTGAGTTTGATGAAAATTATTATTATCCTGATGTCGTCGTCGTCTGCGGCGAGGCGAAGTATGATGACCGCAAGAATCTTCTGAATCCCGTTTTAATAGTCGAAGTGCTTTCGCGTTCAACGGCTCTTTATGATCGCAATACCAAGTTCGAGCGTTATCGCTCAATCCCGACAGTTCACTATTACCTGCTTGTCTCCCAAAATTCGCCGCATATCGAAGTGTTCATTCGTCCCCAAAATCCCGAAGTGCAGGAATGGGAAACAATGATTATTGAAGGCTTGGAAGCAGAACTTTCTCTGCCCTTCTTCATACGACCTCTCAAACTCTCTGACCTTTACCGACGAGTGACCTTCGATGAGACAAGTTAACTCACCTCTCGCAGCGGGTACTGAAAGTACCCGGCAAGAAAGTACAAGCGTC